>NZ_JBFTRY010000127.1:0-10609 GCF_056399745.1 Dyella sp. 01N36 | reverse complement strand
GTGCGCGACAGCCACGCTGCGGTGTACCGCTCCGTAGGTTTGTCGCGCACAGGGTGCGCTCCCACAAAGAGCCGACCGGCAAGGTTGATCCGCAACCCACGAAGCTGCCTAACCCTTGTAGGAGCGCACTTGTGCGCGACCGCAGGACTGGGATGTACCGCTCCGTTGGCTGGTCGCGCGCAAGTGCGCTCCTACAAAAAGCCATCCAAATCAGTTTTACTAGGGTCATGCCCATGACCCCACCTTCATCATCCGCGGCCAACGCCGCCCCCACGGTCACGCGATGAACTCTTCGACCGTCCCCACCCCGCTTGCCCTGGCGCCGCTCAATACGCGCATCGCGTTCCTGCTGGAGCTGGCGCGACGGCTGCATCAGTACGGCACGGCGGCGCCACGTCTGGAGGGGGCGATCTGGGGCGCGGCCCAGCGGTTGGGGCTGGTGGCGGATGTGTGGTCCAGTCCCACGGCCATCATCATTTCGTTCACCGACCTGTCCCAGGGTGAGGACGAAGTGGCGCAGGTGACGCAGGTGATGCGGCTGGCGCCCGGTGATGTGAACCTTGGACGCCTTAGCGACGCCGATGCCATCGCCGACAAGGTGATCGCTGGCGACATCGAATTGCGCGAGGGTTTTCGCCTGTTGCGCGAGCTGGGTCGACCCGATACGCGTCGCGCGCAAGCCGGGGTGATCGCCAGTTACGGCCTCGCCGCCGCCAGCGTGGTGGCGCTGCTGCTGCACAGTTCGTGGGCCGACCTGGTGACGGCCGCGCTGATCGGACTGATCATCGGCACCATCACCGTGCTGTCGGCCACGCGTCCGCGCCTGGCAGTGGCGAGTGAGGCGATCAGCGCCTTGGTCGCGACCACCATCGCCATCGTCGTCAGCCAGTTCGTGGTGCCGCTGGCGATCAAGTCGGTGATTCTGGCGGGACTGATCGTCCTCATGCCCGGCATGGCCCTCACGACGGCAGTGCGCGAAATCTCCAGCCAGCATCTGGTGGCTGGCGTGGCACGCATGGGCGGCGCCATCGCCACGCTGATCAAACTCACCTTCGGTACCGTCGCCGCCACGCAGCTATGCAGCGCGTTCGGCATCGAAGGGCGCGATTACGCACTGCCGCCGTTGCCCGCATGGACGGACTATCCGGCACTGCTCGTCGGCGCTTTCGCCTTCGCCATTTCCTTCCGCGCGGCACGACGCGACTGGCTGGTGGTGATGGCGGCCGTGGTACTGGGCTATCTCTCCACACGCTGGGGCGGTGCGTTGGCCGGCAAACTGCCGGCGGCGCCGTTTGGTGTATTTCTTGGCGGATTGATCCTCAGCAGCGTGGCCAATCTCTATGCGCGCTTCGTGCATCGGCCCGGCGCCTTGATTCGCGAACCGGGCATTATCCTGCTGGTGCCCGGTAGCGTAGGGTTTCGCAGCGTGTCGTATATGTTGGAACGCGATACGACTCTTGGCATGGACAGCACCATGCTGCTCATCACGCTGCTCATTGCCCTGGTGGCAGGGTTGCTGTTTGGCGACCTGTTGATCGCGCCACGCCGCTCGCTTTGAAACATGCCCGCCGCGCCGGTATTCGCTGACAGGACAGCACGCCAATAGCCTGTACGTCGCACCGTAGTATCTCCGGCAGGATGCACCTTACGATTCTTACTTGGGCTGCAACGGCCATCTGTCGAATGGAGAAGAGCCTTGCAGCCGGATGCGATGGCGGAGGGGCAGCTGCGCAGCGTTCTGATCGTCGATGACCATCCGATGTTCCGGCTGGCCTTGCGTTATGCGCTGACTACGCGCCATGCGCATGTGAACATTGTCGAGGCGGCGAGCCACGCAGCACTGGAGACGGCCATCACGGCGGACGCGTTCGATCTCGTCCTGCTCGATCTGGCCATGCCCGGCGCCAACGGTTTCTCCTCGTTGGTGCATTTGCGCTGCGAGCGCCCGGATATGCCGGTGATCGTGATTTCCTCCTACGAGGACCCCTACACCGTGGGCCGGGCAAGGCAGTTCGGAGCCGCCGCTTTCGTGCCGAAATCCGCCACGGCGAGGGACATCTGGCATGCGATCGAGATCGTGCTCGCCGGCGGCACCTGGTTCCCGGCCGATAAGATCGATGATGGCAGCGCCAACGCCCGGACCCGGCGACGCCTCACCTCTCTGACAACACAACAACTTCGAGTGTTGCTGTGCGTTGGCGAGTGTCTGCTCAACAAGCAGATCGCCGACGAACTGCATTTGTCTGAAAACACCGTCAAAGTCCATGTCAACGCGATCCTCAAGAAACTCCAATGCACTACGCGCACACAGGCGGCGGTGCTGATACGCAGCCTTATGCTGGACTCGCCGGTCGCGTCTTTGCAGATTCGCGGTGAAKGCGTCAGCTGACGACGCATCGCTGTGGCGCGGCCTTGATCGGGCAGATGGATCATGGGCGGGATGGGCCTCGATGCACGCCCATAGTCACGAAAAAATCGGTAAAGGCGCCCCGAATATGCTTCAAATAGGGCAAATCGTCTTGCTTGAAATGATTGGCTTCGATCGTTCTATGGACGTCCAAATCGAATGCGCGTACGTGCGTGAGATCGCTCGAGCTTGATTGATGTTGCGGTGCGTTAGTACCAATTAGCTATAGGTCGCTTCAGCGTCGCTTCCCTAGGATGAATGAACACCACGCGGTTGCCACGAGCAAGTCGCGTCGCGCGCCATGCGTGATCAAACACGGGGGAGACGATGAGAGCAAAGGTTGAGGAATTCCAAGGCGTCGACGCGGCGCCGTCACTGTCGTCCCTGCAACGACTGAAGTCGATCGTGGGCGGCTCGATCGGCAACTTGGTCGAATACTACGACTGGTACGTCTACACGTCGTTCTCGCTGTACTTTGCCAAGGCGTTCTTTCCACAAGGTGATGCCGTATCGCAGGCGCTCAACGCCGCGGCCATCTTCGCGGTCGGCTTTCTCATGCGGCCCATCGGCGGCTGGTACTTCGGCCGTTACGCGGACCGCCATGGGCGGCGCGCGTCGCTCATGCGCTCGATCGTACTGATGTGCGCGGGTTCGCTGCTGATCGCGCTGTGCCCGACCTACGACACGATTGGTGTCGCCGCGCCTGTATTGCTGGTCTTTGCACGCTTGATGCAAGGCTTGAGCCTGGGCGGCGAGTACGGCAGTTCGGCGACGTATCTGTCCGAAATGGCTACCGGCAAGCGGCGGGGCTTCTGGTCGAGCTTTCTCTACGTCACCCTGATCGCGGGCCAATTGCTGGCGCTGGCCGTGCTGATCGTCATGCAGCAGTGGTTTTTCACCGAGGGACAGCTCAAGGCCTGGGGCTGGCGTATTCCCTTCGCGATTGGTGCCGTCGTGGCCCTCGTCGCACTGTTCCTGCGTCGGAACATGGCCGAAACCGCTGCGTTCGTGAGCAGTCAGGCCAAGGCGGCGACTGTCCAGCGGGCGAGTTCGCTGGGCTTGTTGATCAAGCACTGGCGTCCGGCGCTGATCGTGGTCGGTTTGACCATGGGCGGCACGCTGGCCTTCTATACCTATACGACCTACATGTCGAAGTTCCTGGTGCTCAGCGTCGGCCTGAGCAAGGAGACGGCGACCCTGATAAACGCCGCCACCTTGTTGGTCTATATGTTGCTGCACCCGCTGGTAGGCGGTCTCTCCGACCATATCGGCAGGCGTCCGATCCTCATCGCATTCGGCGTACTCGGCGTGCTGTTGACGGTGCCGGTGCTCAGCACGCTGCGTGGCGTCACGAGTCCTTACGAGGCCTTTGCACTGATCATGCTGATGCTGGTGGTCGTGTCGGGTTACACGTCGATCAACGCGGTCGTGAAGGCAGAGCTGTTTCCTGTCGAGATACGCGCCCTCGGCGTGGGTCTTCCGTATGCCCTGGCGGTCGCGATCTTCGGCGGCAGCGCAGAGACGGTCGCGCTTTGGTTCAAGCARAGCGGCCATGAGAGCGGGTTCTATTGGTACGTCACGGCGTGCATCGGCTGCTCGTTGCTGGTTTACCTCTTCCTCCCCGATACCAAAAAGACCTCGTTGATCGAGGACTAAGCAGCAGCTTTTCCCTCCGCATCTCCCGGTCCGCGCAAGCGGACCGTGGGGAAGTGCGGCCCTTTTTCCCGCGAACAGTCGAGGAGCCGGTTGATGAAGAACAGAATGCGCAATGCCTTATCGTTGGCCGCGTTGCTCAGTGCGGCCGGTTTTACGACCACGGCGCAGGCCGCCGATGAACTGACCTGGCATGGCCTCACGCTGTATGGCACGTACGACATCGGCCTTGTGCACCAGACCCATGGTGCGCCAGTGAGCAAGGACTGGGGCGTTGGCACGGCGTATCTGATTGCAAAGAACAGCGACAAGCCGCAGACGACGATCGCGCCGAATGGGCTTTCGCAATCGCGCATCGGCCTGAAGGGCAAGCAGGATCTGGGCGGCGGCGTCGCCTTCGTCTTCAATCTCGAAGTCGGCTTCAATCCGCAGTCGGCTCGACTTTCCGATGGTCTGGCTTCGCTTGCCTACAACAACGGTCGCGCGCTGGACCAGCAGAGGTCGGCAGGCGATGCGTCGCGAGCAGGCCAGGTGTTCAACGGCCCTGCATTCGTTGGTTTGAGTTCGAAGGAGCTGGGAACGCTGACGGCCGGACGCAACAGTACGGTGTTGCTCGACAATATCGGTCGCTACGATCCGATGAACAGTTCATATGCGTTCTCGGTGATCGGCCTGCAGGGCGCCACCTCAGGTGGTGGTTATACGCAGGATGCGCGGGCCGACAATTCGCTCAAGTACAACGGGAAGTGGGGCGGCGTGCGCCTGGCCGCGTTGTACCAGATCGACAGTGGACATGGCGGCCAGGGCACGGGCTGGCAACTCAATGCCGGCTTCGATGGGCAGAATTTCTCGGTGGATGCGGTCTACGCGAGCAAAAAGGATGGCGTGTCCGCCGCCTCGCTCAATGCCGCGCAAGCCAGGATCATGCCGCGCGGTTCGCTCGCCGCCGTTGTTTCGGACAACACCGCGTGGACGATCGACGGAAGCTACACACTCGGCGCTTTCAAGCTGTATGCGGGCTTCGAGCGCATCGAATTCGAAAATCCTTCGCGCCCGCTCCGGCCGGGCTTCACCGGCCTCGGGGGTTATACCTTCAGCGTGGTCAACAACGAGGCATTTCCACATGCCAAGCACCTCGACGTATCGTGGCTTGGCGTGAAATACGCCATCAACAAGGATTTCGACCTTACCGGCGCCTACTATCACTACAACCAGAACGCCTACGGCAAAACGATTTGTCATGAACGCAGCGCGGCCAATTGCAGCGGCCAGCTCGATGCCTATTCGGTGCGTCTGGTCTGGCACAACTTCGCCAAGCGTTTCGACGCTTATACAGGTGCGATGTTCTCGAGTGTTTCGGACGGACTCGCCGCAGGTTACCTGCACAGGTCGACGATTGATCCGATGGTGGGTGTGCGCTTTCAGTTCTAGGCGCTCTGAAAATCAACGTGCACGGATAAAAAAAAGCCGGCCAATGGCCGGCTCTTTCTATGGCGCTGATTAGCGATCAGATCGCCAGATCCTTTTCTTTTTTACCGGCCTTCAGCGCATCGTTGAACCAGCGCGGACGCTTGCCGCGGCCGGACCATACCTGTTCGGGGTCGGCGGGATTGCGATACTTCGGTGCCACCGTGCCGCCGCTGCGGCGCGTCTTGGCGCCACGTGCATTGCCGAAGATGTCTTCGAAGGAATAACCCTCGGCCTTGATCAGTGCGTGGATTTTCTCGCGCAGCTTGCCGACTTTTTCCTTGCGCAACTCCTGCTGGCGAACCTGCGCTTTATTGATCAGGTCATTGAGCTGGTTATGGTTGAGACTCTTGAGATCAACTGCCATGCGTAACTCCCGGGGTGAGTGTGACTGCCTGACTTGGGTACTGCGACTTAAGCAGTACCTCTTTTGGATTATTGATTTTTACCGATTAACTGAACTGTTGCAAAGCAAATAGTACTGATTGGGAAAAATTCTTAGCGATCTGCCAGGACATTAATGCCAATAGGGACCAAAGCCCGTATCGAGCCTGAGGGGGCAGAGCGACATCGGAGGCTGGCCTCCCGCGCTCCGGCAGCGCCCGCGTCGCCCACCAGCGACCCGGGTTATTGCGCGGATTCACATAAAAAAAGCGGCCGCTAGGCGGCCGCTTTCTGGGGCTTTCAGTGGCGATCAGCCCAGGAGTGCAAACAGCTCGTCCTGGCTGATGGCGCGGGCCTCGGCTTCGTGGCGCGCCCGGTATTCCAGCGTGCCGGCGGCCAGGCCGCGTTCGCTGACCACCACGCGATGCGGAATGCCGATGAGTTCCATATCCGCAAACATGGCGCCCGGACGCAGGCCGCGATCGTCCAGCACCACGTCGATGCCACGTCCCTGCAGGGCCTGGTAGAGCGCGTCGGCCGCCTGTGCGATCTCCGGGGCGTTCTTGGGATTGATCACGCACACGGCCACGCGCCACGGCGCCATGGGCTCGGGCCAGATGGCGCCGGCGTCGTCGTGGCGCTGCTCGATGGCGGCCGCCACAATGCGGCTGACGCCGATGCCGTAGCAGCCCATCATCATCACCTGGGCCTTGCCGTTCTCGTCCAGCACCGTGGCCTTGAGCGCCTCGGCGTACTTGGTGCCGAGCTGGAACACATGGCCAACTTCGATGCCGCGGGCCATGTGCAGCGTGCCCTTGCCATCGGGCGAGGCGTCGCCCGCCACGACCTTGCGGATGTCCTCCACCCGGGTCACGCGCGCGTCGCGAACCCAGTTGGCGCCGGTGTAGTGGGTGCCGTCCTGGTTGCCGCCACAGACGAAATCAGCGAGAACGGCGGCGTCGCGGTCGACGATGACCGGGATTTCCGCGGACAGCTTCACCGGGCCGATAAAGCCCGGGCGGGTGCCGGTGAGCGCGAGGATTTCCTCTTCCGTGGCCAGCACGGATTCGCCCGGCATCTCGGCCAGCTTGCCGGCCTTCACTTCATTGACTTCGTGATCGCCGCGCACGCACAGCGCGACCAGACCATCGGTGCCGCGCACCAGGATGGTCTTCACGCATTGCTGCGGCGAGACCTTGAGGAAGCTGGCGACGTCCTCGATGGTCTTTTGCGTGGGCGTATCCACCCGCGTGAGCTCGGCGGCCGGGGCAGGGCGCGCCGTGGTGGGTGCGAGTGCCTCGGCCTTCTCGATGTTGGCTGCGTACTCGGAGACATCGGAGAACGCGATCGCGTCTTCGCCCGAATCGGCCAGCACCTGGAACTCGTGGCTGGCGTTGCCGCCGATGGCGCCGGTGTCGGCCTGCACGGCGCGGAATTTCAGGCCCAGGCGCGTGAAGATGCGCGCGTACGCCTGGTACATCGCGTCATAGGTCTGCTGCAGCGATTCCTGCGTGAGGTGGAAGGAATAGGAATCCTTCATCAGGAACTCGCGCGCGCGCATCACGCCGAAGCGCGGGCGGATCTCGTCGCGGAACTTGGTCTGGATCTGATAGAAGTTGACCGGCAGCTGCTTGTAGCTCTTGAGCTCGTTGCGAGCGTAATCGGTGATCACTTCCTCGGCGGTCGGCGCATAGCAGAACTCCTGCTCTTTGCGATCCTTGACCTTCAGCAGCTGCGGACCGAACTTGGACCAGCGGCCGCTTTCCTCCCACAACTCCTTGGGCTGAATGGTCGGCATCAACAGCTCGACGGCGCCGGCGCGATCCATTTCCTCGCGCACCACGGCCTCCACCTTGCGCAGCACGCGCAGGCCCAGCGGCGACCAGGTGTACAGGCCGGCAGCCAGCTTGCGGATCATGCCGGCGCGCAGCATCAGGCGATGGCTGGCGATTTCGGCGTCGGCAGGGACTTCCTTGACGGTGGCCAAGTGGAATTGGCTGAGGCGCATGCGAGCGGATCCGGCGGAGAAAGAGGCCGATTATAGCGGCCCGCGATGCTCAAACTCGCGGGTCGCGGCAGCTTCTTCGCGCTGAAGCAGGCTCAGTTGCCCGAGCAATACTGCTGGTATTGCGCTTCGGCGGCGGCCTGTTGCTGCTTGCGCTGGTCGGTGTTCATGACCTTCTGCTGATCGCCGTCCTGCATCACCACCGGCCCGCTGCTCTTGAGCGTCTCCATATTGTTTTTGAGATTGGCGCAGAGCTTGGCGCGGTTTTCGGGCGTATCGGCCATCGGCTGTGGCTTGGCCTGCGGCTGGCTGTCGCTCTTGGGCTCGCTATTGTTGCTATTGGAGGGTTCAGGGGCGGCCAGAGGCTCGACCGAGCCCGAAGTGGTGACCTTGTTGTACTTGGTGCCCTGCGGCGGCGGCGCGTCGGAGTAGTGCACGGTGCCGCCGGCATCGGTCCACTTGTAGGCCTGGGCGGCGGCCAGGGGCGCGACGAGCAGCAGCGCGGTGGCGATCAACAGTCGACGCATGGTGGGCTCCGGGACGTTGGGCGGTGTGCGGGTTTGTTAAGGAAAGGGTCGTCGTTCCGGGCGGACTTGCCGGGCTTGACCCGGTGCGCCGGCGACGCCGGCCGCGTCCCCCTGCGACGCCGTAGCATCCTTGCACCCCGTCCAGCCGGACTCAAGCGGGGGATGGTTTACACTGCGCGCATTCCGTCACGGATTGATTCATGAGCGACAGTACGCCCGTCCGCCCCCCGCGCCACCGGGGCATTTATCTGCTGCCGAACCTGTTTACCACCGGCGCGATGTTTGCGGGCTTCTACGCGATCGTGACGAGCATCGCCGGCGATTTCAGTGCGGCCGCCATTGCCGTATTCGTGGCGGCACTGCTGGACGGCATGGATGGTCGGGTGGCACGTCTTACCAACACCCAGACCGAGTTCGGCGTGCAGTACGACTCGCTGTCGGACCTGGTCAGCTTCGGCCTGGCGCCGGCGCTGGTGATGTACACCTGGTCGCTATCGAGCTTGAAGGACTATGGCCCGACCTGGGGCAAGATCGGCTGGGCCGGCGCCTTCATCTATGCCGCCTGTGCGGCGCTGCGCCTGGCGCGCTTCAATACCCAGGTGGGCGTGGTCGACAAGCGCTATTTCCAGGGTTTGGCCAGTCCGGCGGCGGCAGCGGTATGCATGTCGTTCGTCTGGACCATGGACAARTTCGGCATCCYCGGTGCCGAAGTTCCTTTCCTCACGCTGGTGATGGCGGTGCTGGTGGGTTTGCTGATGGTGAGCAATTTTCGCTACTACAGCTTCAAATCGCTGCCGATGGGCGACCGCGTGCCGTTCCTGTGGGTATTGATCGGCGTGCTCGTGCTGGTGCCGTTTTTCATCGATCCGCCGCGCGTGCTGTTCGTGGTGTTCACCCTTTACTTGCTTTCCGGTCCGGTGATGACCCTGTGGGGACGCGCCACGCGTCGCCGTCGTCGGGGAGTGGCCTGATGGCCGGGCTCGCGCACGCCGTGTCGCATCGTGAGCGCGTGCTCCGCGCGCTGGGTGTCACGCCATGGGTGCGGCGCACTGCGGTGGCTGAGCCTGTCGCGAGCGAATTGCCGGTGGTCGATGCCATGGCCGAGGTCGTGTCTGGCGACTGCATCGTTGTGCTGCCCGCGGGCTGCTCGCCGCGTGAGCTCGACCTGGTGGGCCGCGCCCTGATGGCCTGCGGTGCCGCCATCGCGCGCGCGCCGCGTATTGAAGTGAGCGATGGCCGATTGCCTGCCGCGCCGGAAGCCCGCGCCTATCTGGTCTTCGGCGAGGCGCAAGCGCATGCGCTGGGGCGCGAACTGCCGGCGGCGGCGCTGAGTCGCGCCCACATCGTGCTGGCCGACGAACCGGCGAGCGTGCTCGCCTCGGGTGCAGGCAAGCGTCGCCTGTGGAATGCGCTGCGCAGTTTGCGCCGCGCGCTGGTCGCTGCTGCGGAGTAGTCCCCTGCATGGTCGCCGTGGCCCGCCCTCACGCCGAAATCCGCGCCATGCGCCGCGACGACGTGCCCATGGTGGCTGCGCTGGAAGCCGCGTCTTACGACTTCCCCTGGACCGCGGGCATCTTCAGCGACTGCCTCAAGGCGGGGCATCCCTGCTGGGTGATGTGGGTGGACGGAGTGATCGCTGGCTATGGCGTGTTGTCGGTGGCCGCGGGCGAGGCGCATGTGCTCAATGTGTGTGTTGGGCCGGATCACCGTGGACTGGGTCTGGGGCGTTTCCTGTTTCGGCGTCTGCTCGATATTGCACGGTGGAATGGGGCGGGGCGGGTGTTTCTTGAGGTGCGGCCGTCCAATCCTTCCGCGCAGAATCTTTATCGGTCGCTGGGATTTGAGGAGATTGGGCGGCGGCCGAAGTATTACCCGGCCAAGGATGGGCGGGAGGATGCGATTGTGATGGCGTTGGATTTGGTGGCGGGGTAGGGGTTGCTGGTCGGGGGTTGATCGCTCCGCATGTGCCGCGCTCCAGCTCGTCATCCCGGCGCAGGTCGGAAGCGCTTTTCAACAGTCGAAGGCTGGTCATTCGAAGCCTCGGTGCTTAGTTGTCGCGATACGGCGACCTGGCTCGCCTGCCGCGGGCTTCCGACCTCCTGCCGGCGACGCAAAGCTAGTCCCCTTTTTGGGAAGGCCGGGTCACTTTCTCTTGCTTGCCCAAGA
>NZ_JBFTRY010000126.1:0-10632 GCF_056399745.1 Dyella sp. 01N36 | reverse complement strand
TGTGGGAGCGCACCCTGTGCGCGACGGCCACGCCTGGGTGTATCGCTGCGTAGGTTTGTCGCGCACAGGGTGCGCTCCCACAGTAGAGCTGAGGCAATAAAAAAGGCCGCCTTTCGGCGGCCTTTTCTTTACTCGTATCGCTGATCCAAAGATCAAGCCACGCCGCGCGAAGCCTTCTTGCGGTCGTTTTCCGTCAGGTGCTTCTTGCGCATGCGGATTTCCTTCGGGGTGACTTCGACCAGCTCGTCGTCGTCGATGAAGTCCAGCGCCTGCTCCAGCGAGAACTTGGTCGCCGGGGTGAGCTGGATCGCATCGTCCTTGCCGGAGGCGCGCATGTTGGTCAGCGGCTTGGGCTTGATGGCGTTGACGGTGAGGTCGTTGTCCTTGGCGTGGATGCCGATCAGCTGGCCTTCGTACACCGAGTCGCCTTCGGCGGCGAACAGCTTGCCGCGATCCTGCAGCGGTCCAAGCGAGTAGGCCGGGGTGGTGCCGCCGGCGTTGGCGATCATCACGCCGTTGAGGCGCTTGGCGATGGCCACCGGGGTGTACGGACCGTAATGGTCGAACACGTGGAACAGCAGGCCCGAACCCTGGGTCAGGGTCTTGAACTGGTTCTGGAAGCCGATCAGGCCACGGGCCGGGATCAGGTATTCAAGGCGCACGCGGCCCTTGCCGTCCGACACCATGTTCTTCAGGTCACCCTTGCGGATGCCCAGGCGCTCCATCACGCCGCCCTGGTGCTGCTCTTCGATGTCGACCACCAGCTGTTCGATCGGCTCCATCTTCTGGCCGTCGATTTCCTTGATGATCACTTCCGGACGCGACACGGCCAGCTCGTAGCCTTCGCGGCGCATGTTTTCGATCAGCACCGACAGATGCAGTTCGCCACGGCCCGAGACCAGGAACTTGTCGGCGTCGGAGCCGTCTTCCACGCGCAGTGCCACGTTGTGCACCTTTTCGCGGTCGAGGCGCTCACGCAGCTGGCGGCTGGTGAKGAACTTGCCGCCCGACAGATCCTTGTTGCCGACGAACGGCGAGTTGTTGACCTGGAAGGTCATGCTGATCATCGGCTCGTCGACGCTCAGCGCCGGCAGCGCTTCAGGCACTTCCAGCGAGGTGACGGTATCGGAAATGGTCAGCTCGGAAATGCCCGAGATGGCGACGATATCGCCAGCTTCGGCCGACTCCTGCTCGATGCGCTCGAGGCCGAGGAAGCCGAGCACCTGGCCGATCTTGCCCTGGCGCTTCTTGCCTTCACGGTCGATCACGGAGACCGGCATGCCCTTCTTCAGGGTGCCGCGCTGGATGCGGCCGATGCCGATGACGCCGACGAAGTTGTTGTAGTCGAGCTGGCTGATGCGCATCTGGAAGGCGCCGTCCGGATCGACGTCCGGCTTGGGCGCGTGCTGCATGATCGCTTCGTACAGCGGGGTCATGTCGCCTTCGCGGGCGTTCTCGTCCAGCGAGGCGTAACCGTTCAGCGCCGAGGCGTAAACGATCGGGAAGTCCATCTGCTCATCGGTGGCGCCGAGCTTCTCAAACAGATCCCACACCTGCTCGACCACCCACTCCGGACGCGAGCCCGGACGGTCGACCTTGTTGACCACGACGATCGGCTTGAAGCCCATGGCGAACGCCTTCTGGGTCACGAAGCGCGTCTGCGGCATCGGGCCGTCCATCGCGTCGACCAGGATCAGCACGGTGTCCACCATCGACAGCACGCGCTCCACCTCGCCGCCGAAGTCGGCATGGCCTGGGGTGTCGACGATGTTGATGCGGTTCTTGGCGCCGGTCTTCTTGTTTTCCCAGGTGATGGCCGTGTTCTTGGCCAGGATCGTGATGCCACGCTCCTTTTCCTGGTCGTTGCTGTCCATCACGCGCTCGGCCAGCACGGTGCGCTCATTGAGCGTGCCGGACTGCTTGAGCAGCTGGTCGACGAGCGTGGTCTTGCCATGGTCGACGTGGGCGACGATGGCGATATTGCGCAGATTTTCGATGGACATGAGGTCGGCTCGGGCGGGATAAAGCCGCCGCGTGAGGTTTCTGGAGGGATAACCCGAGAATTATACGGGGTTATGTGACAGCTTGCTTGAAAAGTCTTAGTAAATTGTTCAGACCGTGACTCGACGACGGTTTAAGGCCGCTCCGGGAGGGGTTCGTCACCCGGGAGCGACCGAACCTGTGCTGGACTGATCCCGAGGGCGGCCTGTCGCCCGAGAGGGATGGAGGGCATGGGCCATCGCCTTTCCCAGTGGATATGCTTGGTCGCACCGTTGCTGGCGTCGTGCGCCGCACCGCCGTTGACCAAGGATTCCGGCATGCATGCCCCCGATTTCGTGCGTGGCGAGGTGCTCCAGACCGAGCATCGCCAGGGCGACGACCTTCTGAGCGCGGGCCTGGGGCTGGATGGCTTGGCCGGTCCGCCATCGCCGATCGCACATCCCTTGCAGCCCACGGCCGCCGAATTGCGCCGCCGTGCGATCCAGGCGAGCTGGAAGGGCATTGCCGATCTGGGACCGCTGGGCGGCTACGGCCATGTCTATGGTGGAGTGCCCGATGTGCCCGGCCGCGAATACCAGGCGTTCGCCTGGATTTCGGGGGCAAACGCGCCGCACCGCGTGCTGTTGCAGGCGCCCGACAACTTCGACCGCTCGCGCCGTTGTCTGGTGGTAACGGCGTCGTCGGGTTCGCGCGGCATCTATGGGGCGATTGCGCTGGCTGGCGCCTGGGGCCTGCCGCGCGGCTGCGCGGTGGCCTATACGGACAAGGCCGCTGGCGCAGGTTATTTCGACCCCGCCAACGACTCAGGCGTCGCGCTCGACGGCACGCGGGTCAAGCGCGGCACGACCACACTGGAATTCGAACCGACCTCCCACGCCAGTCGCGTCGATCTAGGTGTGAAGCACGCCCATTCAGGCGACAGCCCCGAGGCCGACTGGGGCCGGCATGTCCTGCAGGCAGCGCAATTTGGGCTGGCCATGCTCAATCGCGCCTTCCCCGACCAGGCGCCTTTTACGCCGGACAACACACGCATCATTGCCACCGGCCTTTCCAATGGTGGCGGTGCGGTGCTGCAGGCGGCGGGACTGGATGACGGCCGCATGCTCGCTGGCGTCGTGGCGCTCGAGCCCAATGTGCGCGTGCCTGAGCAGGGGCGTGCGTTGTTCGATTACGCCACCGATGCCTCGATCTGGTTGCCGTGTGCGCTCGCCGATGCGCGATTCGATGCGGCACCGATGGCACGCACGCCGCAGGGTGAGGTGCCGCCGCGCTGGGCACAGCGCTGCCATCAACTTCATGAGCGCCAGCTGGTCAGCGGCACACGCGTGGCGGCGCAGGCTGCCGAGGCGTATGAGCACCTGCGCGCCAGCGGCTGGACTGACGAGGCGATGACCACCGCAGCCTCCACCACCTCGCTGGATCTGTGGCGTGCCATCACGGTCGCCTATGCCTCCGCGTATATGCGTCGTGGGCCCGACGATATGCCTTGCGGATTTCGCTACGGCGGCGTGGCTGCATCAGGCGTATCGGTGCCGGTCGATGCAGCGGCACGTGCCACCTGGTGGGCCGATGCCTCGGGCATTCCGCCCGGGAATGGCGTGGGTTTGTTTGGCGGCGCCGATCGTTCCGGCGATCCCACGCTGCCCGGCGTGCTGTGTTTGCGCTCGCTATGGGAAGACCGGGATGCGAGCACGCAGGCGCTGCGCGATGGCGTCGCCGCGACCACGGTGAAAGCACCACGCGCCAGCCTGCCGGTATGGGTGGTGCATGGCGCCTCCGACGGCTTGTTGCCGACGGCGTTCACCTCCGAACCCTATGTCACCTGGCTGCGCAGCAAGGGCGGCCATCCGCTGTACTGGAAAGTGCCGCACGCCCAGCATTTCGATGCCTTTCTCGCCATCCCCGGTTTCGGCGACCGCCACGTGCCCTTGCTGCCGTACGGCTATGCGGCGCTGGATCGGCTGTGGTCGCATATCTATGAAGGCGCGCCGTGGCCCGCCCTGGTGCCGACGCCATCGCCACGGCCGCGCGGTTCGAACGCGTTGGCTCGCGATGCGCTGGATCTCCCCGCCACCTGGACCCAGGCCCCTCGCTGAACCAGAGGCTGGCGGCTCATCCCAGCTGCGGTATCCTTGCGTGCTTGCAGGGCGCCTGTGGTTGCGCGCTGCCTTTCAACGAAGGATCCCCTGATGACCATCAACGTCACCATGACCACCAACCGCGGTCCCATCCATCTGCGCCTGCACGATGACAAGACGCCGGTGACCGTGGCCAGCTTTGTCAACCTGGCCCGTCGCGGCTATTACGATGGCCTGTCGTTCCATCGCGTCATCGCCGATTTCATGGTGCAGGGCGGCTGCCCGGAAGGCAGCGGTCGCGGCGGCCCGGGCTACCGTTTCGAAGACGAATTCGACGCATCCTTGCGTCATGACAAGCCGGGCGTGCTGTCCATGGCCAATGCCGGCCCGCGCACCAATGGCAGCCAGTTCTTCATCACCCATGGCGCCACGCCGTGGCTGGATGGCAAGCACAGCGTGTTCGGCGAAATCCTCGGCCCGGAAGATCAGGCCGTGGTCGATGCGATCCGCCAGGGCGACATCGTCGAGAAAGTCACTGTGGAAGGCGACGTCGATGCGTTGCTGGCCGCCCAGGCCGACCGCGTGAAGGAATGGAACGCAGTGCTCGACGAGCGCGGCTGAGTCCGTTCGTCGTCATTGCGTGAAGAAGCCGCCGTCGTCATCGACGGCGGCTTTTTTTGTGGCTGCGCTGTCATGGCGATGTGGGAAACAGGGGCCTAGAATCGGACGGCTCCACGCAAGAAGCGATGTGCGTCAATCCCATTCCCAAGGAGATGCAGTAATGTCCTTTCTCAATGATCTGCTCGGCGGCGGTCAGGGCAATCCGGCAGGTGGTTCATCCCTGGTGGCCGTGGCGGGCCAGCTGATCGAAAAGGCCGGCGGTGTGCAGGGCCTGGTGGCCATGCTGCAGCAGCACGGTCTGGGCGATGCCGTGCAGTCGTGGGTCGGTACCGGTGGCAACCAGGCGGTGTCGGGCGACCAGCTCGGCCAGGCACTGCAGAACGGCGGGCTCGGCACCGTGCTGCAAGAGGCGGCAGGCAAGCTGGGTGTCGACCAGGGCCAGCTGCTGGGCCAGCTCTCGCAGGTGTTGCCGCATGCGGTCGATCATCTGACGCCCGAGGGCCAGTTGCCGGCGCAGGGGCAGGGTGGTTTCGACCTGGGTTCSCTGGCGTCGCTGGCAGGCAAGCTGTTCGGCGGGGCCAACCGGGCCTGAGTCCAGGCACTGAAAAAAAACACCGGCGACGCGCAAGGCGTCGCCGGTTTCGCGTCCCTGCGCCAGGAGGTCAGGCGTTGGCTTTGCGCTTGAACAGCAGGTGATAAAGCAGCAGCAGGACGATCGCGCCGCCGATCGATCCGAGGAAATGCGCGAGGCCCGTCTCGCCCCACCATCCCAGCTTTTCGCCAATATAGGTGGAGATGACCGAGCCGAGGATGCCCAGGATCGCGGTGATGATGAAGCCGCCCGGATCCTTGCCCGGCATCAGCATCTTGGCGATCAGACCCACGACCAGACCCACGATGAATACCCAGAGCCAGTGCATATGCGTTCCTTGGCGGCCATTGGTGGGTCGAATCTAGGCTTACATCGTGCGCCAATCCATAGGCAGATCAGCCAGTTGACGGCACGGTTTTGCAAGTCACGAACGTCACTGGCATGGGCCTGACCATCTCACGCATGGGCGGGGCTTTAGACCATCGGGTGAACCCGGGGCGTCGGATGGCGCGCTGTCACATGCTAAAATCGTGGGGTTTGCTGTCTTCGTTCCCCATACACGAGGAAGTCATGCCCCAGCTTGCCCAGCGTGTCGGTCGCGCCAAGCCCAGCGCGATCATGGTCATCGCCGAAAAGGCCAAGCAGCTCAAGGCTGCCGGTCGCGACATCATCAGCTTCTCGATTGGCGTTCCCAATTTTCTACCTGGCGAGCATGTGTATGCCGCCGCACGCGAAGCGCTGCAGCGTGATTCCGGCCAGTACGGCAGCAACCGCGGTGCGGATGCGCTGCTCGATGCCTTCCTGGTGCACATCGAAAAGCTCGGTTTCACCGGCTATGGCCGCGCGAATCTCTCGATCGGCATCGGCGCCAAGCAGGTGTTGTACAACCTGGGCGAAGCGCTGTTGAACGAAGGCGATGAAATCTGCTTCGCCGCACCGTTCTGGACCACCTATCGCGACATCGCCGACATCCTGGGCGCCAAGGCCAACATCCTGCATTGCGGCCCCGAGCAGAACTACAAGCTCACGCCGGCGCAGCTCGATGCGGCGCTCGCGCGCAAGCCCAAGGTGTTCCTGTTCAACAATCCGTCCAATCCCACCGGCATGGTCTATACGCGCGACGAAATCGCCGCGCTGGCCGACGTGCTGGCGAAGTATCCGGATACCTGGATCATCACCGACGACATCTACAACTCGATGGTGTTCGACGGCATCGGCTATCACAACTTCGTGCATGCCAGGCCGGAGCTGAAGGATCGACTGATCTTCGTCGACTCGGTGTCCAAGACCTATGGCATGCCGGGTTGGCGCGTGGGCCTGATCGCCGCGCCGGAAATCGTGGCCAAGGCCATCACCACGCTCAACTCCAACCACATCACCAGTCTGCCCGAAGTGATCACGGCCGCCGCCATCGCCGCGTTTGCCGGACCGCAGGATATTCCGCAGGCCAAGTGCAAGGAATTTGCCGAGAAGCGCGACATCGTGGTCAATGCGCTCCGTGCGATTCCCGGCGTGGTGTGCCCGTATCCGCAGGGCGCGTTCTACGCGTTCCCCGATATCTCGGTGGCATTCGGCAAGAGCTACAAGGGCACGCGCATCAACGACGACGTCGAGTTGTGCGCTGTGCTGCTCGAAGCGGCGGGCGTGGCCTGCGTGCCAGGCTCGGCATTTGGCGAGCCGCGCGCCCTGCGCATTTCCTATACCTGCCCAACGGCACAATTGCAGCCCGGGCTGGAACGCATCCAGGCGTTCTTTGCAGAATTGACCTGATGGTCTTGGGCCCGCGCCGTACGGCGTGGGCCTTTGTCTTTTGTACGCTAGCCAAGTTGAAGGAGTTTCTCCGATGAAAGCCCCCGTTCGTGTTGCCGTTACCGGCGCTGCCGGCCAGATCGGTTACGCCCTGCTGTTCCGCATCGCCGCGGGCGACATGCTGGGTCCGGATCAGCCGGTGATCCTGCACCTGCTGGAAATCACCCCGGCGCTGCCCGCGCTGCAGGGCGTGGTGATGGAACTCAACGATTGCGCGTTCCCGACGCTGGCCGGCGTGGTCGCCACCGACGACCTCAACGTCGCCTTCAAGGACGTCGATTACGCGCTGCTCGTCGGCGCGCGTCCGCGCGGCCCGGGCATGGAGCGCAAGGATCTGCTCGAAGCCAACGGCGCCATCTTCGGCCCGCAGGGCAAGGCGCTGAACGATCACGCCAAGCGCGACGTGCGCGTGCTGGTGGTTGGCAACCCGGCCAACACCAATGCGCTGATCGCCCAGCAGAACGCACCGGATCTGGATCCGAAGTGCTTCACCGCGATGGTTCGTCTTGACCACAACCGCGCGCTGTCGCAGCTGGCCGAGAAGACCGGCAAGCACAGCACCGACATCAAGAAGATGACCATCTGGGGCAACCACAGCTCCACCCAGTACCCGGACCTGCACCACGCCACCGTGGGCGGCAAGCCGGCGCTGTCGCTGGTTGATCAGTCCTGGTACGAGAGCGATTTCATCCCGACCGTGCAGCAGCGCGGGGCGGCGATCATCAAGGCGCGCGGCGCTTCCTCGGCCGCTTCGGCTGCTTCGGCTGCCGTCGACCACATGCGCACCTGGGCGATGGGCACCGCGGAAGGYGACTGGGCCTCGATGGGCATCCCGTCCGACGGTTCGTACGGCATCGAGCCGGGCGTGATCTACGGCTACCCGGTGACGGTGAAGGATGGCAAATACGCCATCGTGCAGGGCCTGGAAATCAACGATTTCTCGCGCGCCCGCATGGACGCCACCAACAAGGAACTGCGCGAAGAGCGCGCCGGCGTCGAGCACCTGTTCGCCAAGAAGTAAGTCGCACGCGCAAGCTTTGCGATGATCGAAATGGGCAGCTTCGGCTGCCCATTTCTTTTTGGGGGCAGGGCAGCCATTTCCCCGGGGGTGGCTGGCGGCGTGCCCTGGGAACGGTAGAATCGGCGGAGCATTAACCGGAACCCAGACATGAAGCGACTTCTTGCGACCCTTTCCCTCTGCGCCCTGCTCACCGCCTGCGGTGGCACCCACGGCTTGCGCGACACCACGCCGAAGATGAGCAGCCGTACCAACAAGGACATTCCGACCTATCTGGAATGCGTGCGCGCCAAGTGGGCCGAAACTGCCCAAGTGAGCATGTCGCACAAGGACCAGTCGGGCGAGCTGTCTGSCAACGACAAGCAGGGCGCGCATGAACTGATCAACGTGACGGCTGACGGCACCGGCGCCCTGGTCGTGATGTACGAAGGCCAGGACATGAAGAAGGACTACAACTCCGCCTATCGCGACGCGGCGGTGTCCTGCCTGTAAGTTATGCGCGTGGATGATCGCCGCGCATGGCGATCGTCCACGCACGACTCGACCAAGGTCGCAAAGCCCATTGGGCAGCGCTGATCTAGGCTAGACCGATCAGCCGTTGAAACGAGGGTGATCGCGATGCGCTATGAGGAGTTCTATCAGCGTTCGATAGAGCAGCCCGAAGCGTTCTGGGCTGAGCAGGCGCAGCGCATCCATTGGCATACGCCACCCCAGCGCATCCTCGACGTTTCCCATCCGCCGTTCCGCCAGTGGTTCGTCGGCGGCACCACCAATCTCTGCTACAACGCCGTCGACCGCCATCTCGAAGAGCGCGGCGGCCAGCTCGCGCTGGTGGCGATCTCCAGCGAAACCGGGATCACGCGCGAGCTGAGTTATCGCGATCTCTATCGTGAAGTGAACACCTTCGCTGCCGTGCTCGCCTCCTTGGGCGTAGGCAAGGGCGATCGCGTGGTGATCTACCTGCCCAATATCGCCGAAGCGGTGTTCGCCATGCTCGCTTGCGCGCGCCTGGGTGCAATCCACTCGGTGGTTTTCGGCGGCTTTGCCGCGCACAACCTCGCGTTGCGCATCGATGATGCCGAGCCCGCGCTGCTCATTGCCACTGACGCGGGCATGCGTGGCGGCAAGATCATCCCGTACAAGCCCTTGGTCGACGCTGCGCTCGAGGAAGCCAAACACCAGCCGTCAAACGTGCTCATCATCGATCGTGGACTCGATCCCCAGATGACGCGTGTCGCCGGACGCGATCTCGACTACGCCAGCTTGCGCGCCTCCTATGAGGGCGCCGAAGTGCCGGTCGAGTGGCTCGAATCGAACGAGCCCAGCTATCTGCTCTACACCTCGGGCACCACGGGCAAGCCCAAGGGCATACAGCGCGACGTGGGCGGCTACGCTGTCGCCATGGCGATGTCGATCGACGCGATCTTCGACATCAAGCCGGGGCAGGTGATGTTCTCCACCTCGGATGTGGGCTGGGCCGTGGGCCATTCGTACAACGTGTACGCGCCGCTRATCGGCGGCGCCACGTCGTTGCTATACGAAGGTCTGCCGGCACACCCCGATCCGGGCATCTGGTGGCGTCTGTGCGAACGCTACGGCGTGCACAGCATGTTCTCGTCACCCACGGCGTTGCGTGTGCTCAAGAAACAGGACCCGAGCTGGCTCAAGAAGTACGACCTGCTGAAACTGCACTGGTTGTTCCTCGCCGGCGAACCACTCGACGAACCCACCGCGCACTGGGCCACCGAAGGCCTGGGCGTACCCGTTATCGATAACTACTGGCAGACCGAAACCGGCTGGCCCGCGATCACCTTGATGCCCGGCCTGGATTTGAAAAGGCTGAAATTCGGCTCGCCCGGATTGCCCAGCCCCGGCTATCGCATGAAGGTGATCGACGAGAACACCGGCGAGGAACTGCCACCGCACCAGAAGGGCGTGCTCGTATTTGTTCCTCCGCTGCCGCCCGGTTGCCTGACCACGGTATGGCGCAACGACGAACGCTACGTGGCAAGTTACTTCAGCCACTTCAAGGAACTGCTCTACAGCTCGCTGGATTGGGCGATCCGCGACGAGGATGGCTATACCACCATCCTTGGACGCACCGACGATGTGATCAATGTGGCGGGACATCGCCTGGGCACGCGCGAAATCGAAGAATCCGTAGCGATGCATCCTGCCTGCGCGGAAGCTGCGGTGATCGGCATGCACGACGATGTGAAGGGGCAGGTGCCGGTGGTGTTTGCCACGCTCCGCCAAGGCGTGACGGAGGCTTCGGTGGAGGTTGCCAAAGGCATGCAGCAATGCGTGGTGGATCAACTGGGCAAGATTGCGAAGCCGGCGCGCATCTATGTGGTCAATGCGTTGCCCAAGACACGCTCCGGAAAACTGCTGCGACGGTCGCTGCAGGCTTTGGTGCAGCACACGGATCCTGGGGATCTTTCTACGTTGGATGATCCGGCGGCGTTGGAGGAGATTCGCAGGGCGTTGGAGAGGGGGCCCGATCAAGGTTGAGT
>NZ_JBFTRY010000125.1:0-10682 GCF_056399745.1 Dyella sp. 01N36 | reverse complement strand
GTCGCGCACAGGGTGCGCTCCCACAGAGAGTGAGGGATTCCCAAAGGGCATCGAGATACAACAACCTCGCGCTACTTCAACTCCCCCAACGTCCACCCACCACCACCCGGCATCACCGCGATCTGCCGCAYCGTGGTGGCCGCGCAGCTGGCCGGCTTGTCGGTGCACTCGGCGAGCGTCACGCGCAGGTGCTGGTCATCCACCAGGTCGAAATCGGTCAGCTTGGTATTGGCCAGGCGCGTGGCTGTGTCCAGCGCCGTGCCGATGAAGACGCCGTTGTGGAAGACATAGAGCTGCAATGCGTTGGGTTGGCACTGCTCGTCGACCGAGACGGCCGCTTCTGCCACATAGGTGTCGCCCTTGCGCTGGGCGCGACCGGTGAGCAGGCGCTGGCCGGTGAGCAGGAAGCGGTCTTCGTCGTTCTTGGGCGCGGCGGTCTTGGCCATGCATTGGTTGCTGGCCACGGTGGCCGGTGCGCTTTTCGACAACGGCTCCAGCGGTCGCGGCACATACGGCTGCGCCGCCAGCGTGGCCGCCGGCTTGTGCATCCACAGCGCGAGCGCCCCGATGCTGACCAGCACGGCCACCACTGCAACCGCGCGCCCGCGCAGGAGTGGACGCGGAAACAAATAGACCAGAGTGCACAGCGCCAGCAACAACGCGACCGGCGAAAGCGGATGCCACAGCAGTGCCAGCAAAGCGAACAGGGCGGCAAAGACCGCTGCGGTGGAAAAAGGCTTGCGGACCGGCGCCGGCGTCGCAGCGGTGGGCAGGGGCGGCGGTTCCGGAGCGGTATAGCTGTGCTCGGCATCCAGCAGCAGTGGCTCGCTCAACGGTTCGGTTGCCGGCGGTATATCGGATTCGATCGCAGCTTCCTGCGCAGGCAGCGGAGGCGGCTCCGCGCTGGTCGATGCGGGCGTCCAGGCGAACCAGCTCTGTCCGCCGTCATGGCACCACTGGTCGCCTTCTTGCGCATAGCGGGCCAGCGCACCCTCGGGCAGCGGGCCACGTACCTGCTGGTCACGGCGCAGCCAGATCAGCCGTTCGCCGTCGGGCCATACGTCCGCTTCCACGCCCATGCCGCGCAGTTGCGCCGCTTGTGCCTCGGCCGCATCGGGCTCAAGGCCGCGGCGGATGATCAAGGGCGCCCGCGAGAAAACGCGTTCGCGGAAGCCCGCCATCTCCATCCCAAAGGCGGCAGCCATGCGTTCGTGCACGGCGGTAGGGTCCTGCCCATCGAGCAGGCGACCGGAAAGTACCAGGCAACGTTGGTCCATACCCATCGATTTCCCCTGCGGATGCAGCCATGTGCACCGATACCGCAAGGTTAGGCGTGCTGGCGCGGCTGAACAAGCGGCACGTGGCCCTCGTACGTGGGGCAATCGTGAAGGGATGCTTCGGTCCCCGCCTCGCTACCCCTACAATGCCCGTTCAAGCTTGGCCATCCGGATCCCCACGTGATATCCCGAGACGATTTCGACGCGCTGGCAGCGCAGGGTCATACCCGTATCCCGCTGGTGCGCGAGGTGTTTTCCGACCTCGACACGCCACTGTCCGTGTACCTGAAGCTGGCCGATGGCCCGTATACCTTCCTGTTCGAATCGGTCGAGGGCGGCGCCACCTGGGGGCGTTATTCCATCATCGGCCTGCCTGCCAGGCGCGTGTACCGCTTTCGCGGCCACGAGCTGGAAGTGGAGGACGCCGGCGAAGTGACCGAGCGTCGCCACGTGGCCGATCCGCTGGGCGAGATCGAAACCCTGCGCAAGCAATACGACGTGCCGCGCCTGCCGCAACTGCCCGCCTTCACCGGCGGCCTGGTGGGCTACTTCGGTTTCGAGACGATCGGCTATATCGAGCCTCGCCTCGCCCAATGGGATCGCCCGGACGAACTGGGCACGCCCGACGTGCTGCTGATGCTGGCCGAAGAAGTGGCCGTGTTCGACAACCTCAAGGGCCGCCTGTATCTGATCGTGCATGCCGATCCGTCGCAGCCACATGCGTATGCAGCAGCACAGCGCCGGCTCGATGCGCTGGTCTATCGCCTGCGCCAGAGCGGCGTGTCCTACCCGCAGCTCAACCAGAGCACGGCGCTGGACGAGGGCGACTTCAAATCCTCCTTCACCAGGGAGGAATTCGAGGCGATGGTGGAGCGCGCGAAGGAATACATCCGCGCCGGCGATATTTTCCAGGTGGTGCCGTCGCAGCGCCTGAGCGTGGGGTTCAACGCGCGGCCGGTGGATGTGTATCGCGCACTGCGTGCGCTCAATCCCTCGCCGTACATGTATTTCGTCGACCTGGGCAATACGCAGATCGTCGGTTCCTCGCCGGAGATCCTCGCTCGCCTGAAGGATGGCAAGGTGGTCGTGCGTCCGCTCGCGGGCACGCGCAAGCGCGGCGCCACCGAGGAAGAAGACCAGGCACTGGAAGCCGAACTGCTGGCCGATCCAAAGGAACGCGCCGAGCACGTGATGCTGATCGACCTGGGSCGCAACGACATCGGCCGCATCAGCGAAACCGGCAGCGTGGAAGTGAGCGAATCGTTCGTGGTCGAGCGCTACTCGCACGTGATGCATATCGTGTCGCAGGTGCAGGGCAGCGTGCGTCCCGATGTCGGCTATATGGATGTGCTCAAGGCGACCTTCCCGGCCGGCACGCTCAGTGGCGCGCCCAAGATCCGCGCGCTGGAAATCATCCAGGAGCTGGAGCCGTACAAGCGCAACATCTACGCGGGTGCGATCGGCTGGATCGGCTGGTGGGGCGATGCGGATACCGCCATCGCGATCCGCACGGCGGTGATTCAGGATGGACGTCTACACGTCCAGGCTGGCGCGGGCATCGTGTACGACTCCGATCCGGCATCGGAGTGGGAAGAAACCATGAGCAAGGGCCGTGCGCTGTTCCGCGCCGTGGCCCAGGCAGCCAAGGGTCTCTGAGCATGCGCCGTCTACGACGTGGAGCGGCCTGGTCCTGCGCGCTGGGCTTGGGCAGCAGCCTGCTGGTGGCGCCGCTGCATGCGCGCGAGCCAGGAACGCCGCCGGCCTGGCGCGACGACGCCACCTCGCGTCTCGAGGCGCTGGCGCTGTTGCAGTCGCTCAATGCCGAGTTGCTCAGCCACCCCAGCGCCACGCTCACGCTGGAGCGCTGGTGCGCCGTGCATCAGCTCGCACCCGTGGCCAAGATCGTCGCCGAACGCGTGCAGGGCCAAGACAAGCCACTGCCGCCGGAAGCGCGCAACCAGCTGCAGATCGGCGCGGACGAACCCGTGCGCTATCGCCGCGTGCAACTGGCCTGCGGCGAGCATGTGCTGTCCGAAGCAGACAACTGGTACGTGCCCTCGCGCCTCACCGATGCGATGAATCACGAGCTCGACAGCACCGACACGCCGTTCGGCAAGGTGGTGCAAGCCTTGCACTTCCGCCGGCAGACCTTGTCCGCGCAATTGCTGTGGTCGCCGCTGCCCGAAGGCTGGGAAAGCAAGCCCACGCTGCCGCCTGCGAACAACACCTCACTGGTGATGCCGCCRCATGTGCTCGAACACCGTGCGCTGTTGTTCGATCAGGCCAATCGCCCCTTCAGCCTGGTGGTCGAAACCTATACATCGCAAGTTATTGCCTTCGCTGCGCCGACGCTGCCTCGGCCATAAGTTAGATATCGAACCCCTCGTTTTTTATTCGCTTCTCCGATAAAAATGCGCGACGCAGTCACGGGGGCTGACTGTCTTGCGTCGAACTGTCGTCTGACAGTGCGTTCGTGCAATACGAACGCGATGCGCATCACCGCCACCTGTTTCAACCAGCGCTACGGACGTCCAAGGGGGGATGTCTGGGAATGCGCGGGACCAAGTCAGGGGAATGACATGAAGCATTTAGGGAAGAAGGCCGTCGTGATGGCGTGCGCCTTGAGCGTATCGGCGTGCGCGTCGATCGTGGGTGGCCGCTATCAGAAGGTGGAAGTGGATGCGCGTGCGGCAAACCAGAGCATCCATGCCGATTGCACGCTGAGCAATGGCACCGGCCAGGTGCGCGTGACGACGCCGGGTACGGCGGTGGTCCATCGCTCGTCGCACGATCTCAGCGTGACCTGCCAGCAGGACGGCAAGCAGATCGCGCAGCAGTCCTACGACGCCAGCATCCGCGGCATGGTGTGGGGCAACCTGATCATTGGCGGCATCGTCGGCCTGGCCATCGATTTCTCGGACGGCGCCTCGCATCACTATCCGGACAAGCTCACCATCGTGCTGCCCTCGGCGTATGCGCTGGCCTCGACCTATCCGAGCGTCAACGCGGTGCCGGGCGCGACGTATGCCACGCCGACGGCCGATGGCCTGGCCAGCCTCGACGGTCGCGTGAGCAAGAGCATGTTCAACGCCGCGCAGAACGTGGCGGCCTCTCGTCAATGCGATCGCGCCATCCATGTGGTGATGGTCGACGGGAGCAAGGCAATGTTCCGATCGCAGTGTCCGGCGTCCAGCGACGTGCAGATCGAGTGCGCGGGCGATGCCTGCGTGCCCCTGCAGCAGGCTGGCATCGCCGCCAACTGACCGGCGATTGCCTGAGGGAGCCGGATTCTCTCCGGCTCCCCGGCATTTTCGGATTATTCCGATGTTTTGCCGGATGCGTGCTGGCTAACGTGTAGAAATCCCGACCCACAGTGCAGGCGCGAGCCTGGCGCGGAGTTTCTTCATGGACGCCCCCATCATCGAATATCTGGTCGCACGCCAACAGGGCGAGGGCTGGCGTGTGTTGCGCGACGGCTCGCCCGTCGGTCGGCGTTGCGTGCTGGTCAATGCGCTGGAATTGGCCACGCTGCTGGCCGAACGCGAAGCCACGCGCGGCGGTGGCGCCACCCGCGTCCTTATGGCGAGTCAGGACACCCACCGTTTGCCGGGTTACCACCCGTGGCGCAGCGTCACCTGATTCAAGGCTTCAGGTACAGCTGCCCGATGGCGAGCGCCGTGCGATAGGGTTCCGGATCGTTGCGGTTGCTGAGCAGGATCACCGTCACGTGCTGCTTCGGCCAGCGAATGATGACGTTGCGAAAGCCGATGCTCTCGCCCGAATGCCAGAGCACGTCGCCGTGGATGCGCCAGCCGTAGCCGTAACTGTCCACATCGGGCTCGTCGTTGATTTTGTTCTGGGGACTGAAGGCAAGACGACGCGATGCATCGGACAGCAGGCGATGGTCGTAGAGCGCGGCATCCCAGCGCGCGAGATCGTCGATGGAGGAGTAGATGCCGCCATCGCCGCGTGTCGCGCTGGTGGGACTCTGGTCGGTTTGCACCCAGTGCCCGTTCTCTTCGCTGTAACCGTAGGCGCGATGCGTGACCTGAGGGCCGCCGCGCACGTAAAGCAACGTGTGCGTCATACCCAGCGGCCGGAAGATGTTCTGCGCGAGGAAATCGGGCAAGGGCCGTCCCGATGCGCGTTCAACGATCAAGCCCAGCAGCACGTAGCCGCCATTGCTGTAGCGATACGCCGTGCCCGGCGGAAAATAACTGCGTGGCTCCGCGGCAAGCATGCGCAGCACGTCGGCATCGCTGATCTGCGCGGTGGCATCGGCGGGCATCAGATCTTCGTAATCGATCAGGCCGCCGGCGTGACTGAGCAGTTGCCGGATGGTGATCGGCTCATGTGCGGCGGGGAGTTCCGGTAGCCAGTGACGAACATGATCGTCCAGGCTGAGCTTGCCGCGTTCGGCCAGCAACAGGATCGCTGCCGCCGTGAACTGTTTGCTGACCGAAGCGAGTCGATAATTGGTAGCTGGCGTGGCGGCCTCGTGTGTCTCGAGGTTGACCAGGCCGTAGCCGCGGTTGACCAAGAGTTTGCCGTCCTTGATCACCAGCAGGGATGCACCTGGTCCGTTGCCCTGGTAGCGGAACATCAAGTCGTCGACCTCGCTCGCGTGCACCACGCCGGAGCAGAGCAGAACGGCGACACACATGAAAACCCACTGGCGCATCATGGCTGGCCTCGTCATTGGCGGGACGGTCATTGCACCGGCACGTCGTAGACGGTGTCGGGTGAGGGCTCGGGGCTCAGCGTGTAGTGCCACCACTCCATCGCATAATTGCGGAAACCTTCTCGTTCCATCGCGCGCTTCAGGATCTCGCGGTTGGCGTGCTGCGCGGCATTGGCTTCCGGTGAATCGGTGTTGGCCAGCGTGCCGAAGTAGTCGAAATCGGTACCCATATCGAGCGGCGCGCAGTGACTGTCGGTGGCATCGCATTGCATCAGCGTGAGATCCACTGTGGCGCCGCGGCTATGGCCGGAGACCGGTGCGATGTAGTCGCCCAGCAGCGCGCTCTTGTCCAGTTTCGGATAGTGCGTGGCCTTGGTCCGCTGGTCGTTGAGGTCGCCGGCCCAGCGCACGAAATGCTGCACGGCTCGCGCGGGGCGATAGCAGTCAAACAGCTTGAGTCGCTGGTGTTGCGCATGCAGGTCGTGCTCCACGCGTGCCAGCGCTTCGGCGGCGGGCTTGAGCAGCAGGCACTTGGGCGCGAGGTAACCATCCACGGGTGCGCCGACGAAATTGTCGCTGCCGGCGTACTTGATGTCCTCGGCGATATCGGGCGCGAGTTGACGGATATCGACCAGGCCCGCTTGTGCCGCCGAGGTTGCCGGCGACAGCCTGGGTGCACCGTCGGCCTGGGCGAGTGCGACGAGCGCGAGCAGTGCCAATCCAGACATAAAGCGTGGGCGCTCAGTCACAGCCGTGCTCCCGATGAAAGGCGAGATCTTCGAAGTCGTAGCTGAAGTCCGCAGAGGGATCGACCTTGCTCATGTGCAGGCTGCCGTGGTTGTCGGCGGGGAAACTTAGCCATGCGTCGGCGTCCCCGTGATCCCAGTGCACCAGGTAACGCTGGCCGGCGCGCATCACCGTACCCGTCAGTCGCGGCGACTTGGCTGCGGCGAAACGCAGTGCCTTGCCTTGCGGGCACAAAGTGATGGCGCCGAACCACGGATCGCGCCATTGGCCCCACTGGCTGCGCAGTTCGTCCGCTTTGGCTGGTTGTGAGGCGGGCGGCGCAGCTGCCTTGCGGGACGTGGCCGCTGCGCGATCGAGTTGGTCGGCGTACCAACTGACATCGTGCGCATCGGCGGGCGAGGTGAACTGCTTGGTCAGCGCTTCGACCAGCACCGTGCGTGCGTCCTCCGCCTCGCTGTTCATCAGCACGACGAAACCGGCCTGGCGATCGGGCAGCAAGGTCATGGCCGAATACATGCCGGACAGCGTGCCGGTATGCGACACCGTGTGCACGCCATCGACGTCGGCAATGCGCCAGCCATAACCATAGGCATAGAGACGCGTGCCATCCCAGGCGCGACGCCGGGCCGAGATCGGCATCGGTGTGTAGGGCGTCCACAGAATCTGGCGCTGTTCGGGCGTCAGCCATTGCAGCTGCTGCGGTGTCGGTGCGACCCAGTTGCGCGCCCACACCAGCATGTCGGCAAGGCTGCAGCGCACGCCACCGGCAGCGGCCGAGGTGATGTCGGGAATCTCGGCGTCGTCGGCGTTGATCACGATGTTGCGATCATGCTCGCGCATGTGCGGCTGGGCGACGTTGCCCACGCCGTCCCGCCCCCATGCGCCAATCTGGCAACGTGTGAGGCCGAGCGGCTGGAACACTTCGCGGCGCAGCAAGGCGTCGTAACGATCATGACCCGCGGCTGCGGCCACTTCGCCGGCGACGACGTAGAGCAGGTTGTCGTAGGCGTAGCCCGCGCGAAAACTGTAGGCCGGCTTGAGATAAGCCAGCGCATGCACGATGTCCTTGCGCGTAAAGTCGTTGGGTTCCGGCCACAGCATCAGATCACCGGCACCCTCGCGCAGCCCGCTGCGATGGGTGAGCAGATCGCCCACCTGCATATGCACGGTGACCCAGGGGTCGGCCATGCGGAAATCAGGCAGGTAGCTGCGCACCGGTGCATCCCAGCGCAGTTTGCCTTCCTGTACGAGCCGGGCGAGCAGGGCGGCGGTCATCGCCTTGCTGTTGGAGGCGATCTTGAACAGCGTATCGGGCGTGACCGGCTGGCCGGAGCCGGCCACGCGTTCACCCAGCGTGCGCGTATAGATCACTTCGCCATGATCGATCACGCCGACCGCCAGGCCGGCGAGGTGATAGCGCGCCATCACCGCATCGACGATCGGATCGAGCTGCGCGGCGGACGGCGAGTCGGCCGCCGTGGCGACACTGGTGGCGAGGGCAAAGGCTATCGCCACCGTCCACCGCCGCATTAGACGCTCAGCCCGCATGACCCGCCGTGGCGTGATTGGTCACTTCATCCCACACACGCAGCAAGTTACCACCCCAGATCTTGGCGATGTCCGCGTCGCTGAAGCCGGCGCGATGCAGTGCTGCCGTGAGATTGCGCGTCTGCGTCGCGTCCGACCACCCGGCGAGACTGCCGCCACCGTCGAAGTCCGACGCGATGCCGACGTGATCGATGCCAGCCACCTCAACCATATGCTTGATGTGCGCGACGTACTCATCAACTGTTGCGGGCCGGAAGGCCGCATCGATGCGCTTCATGCCGTCGATATAGGCGGGCAGGTATTCGTGCTTCTCGCTGTCGAAAGTCTTGGCACCAGCCTGCTTGGCCACTTGTGCCTGCAGCGCTTTGATGGCCATCTCGCGGCCCGGATCGAGCTTGATGAATTCACCCACCGCCACCGCATGGATCACGCCGCCCTTGGCCGCGATGGCGCGCAGCAGATCATCCGACAGATTGCGCGGATGGTTGGTCAGCGCGCGCGACGACGAATGCGAGGCGATCACCGGCGCGGTGGACAAGGCGAGCACCTCGCGCACGCAGGCGTCGGAGGAGTGCGACACGTCGACCATGATGCCCAGCTCGTTCTCGCGCTTGACCACGCTGCGGCCGAAATCGGTGATGCCGTATTCCGGCAGCGGGGTGTCGCCGAGGTCCGCTTGCGGCGTGGAGCTGCTGCACAGGTCGTTGTTGCCCATATGGGCGAGGCCGACGTAACGCGCGCCGCGCTTATAGGCCAGGTCGAGGTTCCTGATGTCGTGGCCGAGCGAGTAGCCGTTTTCCACGCCGATCATCGCCGACAGCTTGCCTGCGGCCTTATTGGCACGCACCTGCTCCGGCGTGGTGGCAAGACGGATCTGATCCGGATAGGTCTTCAGCATCAGGTCGATAGCGTCGTACTTGCGCTTGGCCTGGGCCACGGCATGCGCATACCCGGCCGGCGTCAGCGGGCCCTGGTCCACGTAGACGATGAAGAACACAGCGTCCAGGCCACCGCGGCGCATCTTGTCGAGGTCCAACTGCATCGGCGTCGTCTTGCCGAAGTCGAAGCGCGCCTCGTGCATATACCCAAAGGGAATATCCACGTGCGTGTCGAGGGTGATCGGCGGATCCTGCTGCGACCGGGCGGGAGCGCTGGCCAGCGTGAGTGCAAGCGCGGTGGCGCCGCCGAGTAAGCCAAGAGTCTTCATGCGGTTTCCCAGTGTTTGGCCGGCTGCTCGCCGGCGACCATGTCTTCGTAACTTTGGCGCTTTCGCACGACAGCGTAGCGTCCCGCATCCACCATCACTTCGGCGGCGAGCGGGCGCGAGTTATAGGTGGAGGCCATCGAGGCACCGTAGGCGCCGGCGGTGCGTATCATCAGCAGATCGCCGGGAACGCAGGCGGGCAGGGCGCGTGCCCTGGCAAAGGTGTCGCCGGTTTCGCATACCGGTCCCACGATGTCGTAAGAAGTCATCGAGCGTGCGTCCCCGGCTAGCGGCGCGATGTCGTGCCATGCATCGTACAGGCTGGGCCGGGCCAAGTCGTTCATGGCGGCGTCCAGCACCAGGAAGGTACGCTCGTCGCCCTGCTTGAGGCGGATCACGCGCGTCAGCAGCAGGCCGGCCTCGCCCACCAGATAGCGGCCGGGTTCGAACAGCAGGCGTCCTTCAAAGCCGGCCAGGGCTTCGCGTACCACCTCGATATAGGCAGCTGCATCGATCGGGTGATCGTGGCCTTCGCGATAGCAAACGCCCAGGCCACCACCCACGTCGACGCTGTTGATCGCATGCCCCTGCGCCACCAGTTCGCGCCAGAAAGCCGCCACGCGCTGCAAGGCTTGTCGAAATGGCTCCAGCTGGAGGATCTGCGATCCGATATGCACATGCAGGCCATCGAGTTGCACATGGCTGAGTTCGTCGCGTTTGGCAAACCAGCGCCGAGCCTCTTCGATGCTCACGCCGAACTTGTTCTCGGCGCGGCCCGTGGAGATCTTGGCGTGGGTGAGCGCATCCACGTCGGGATTGATGCGTACGGCGGCACGAGCCTTGATGCCCAGAGCCAGCGCCACGCGCTGCAAGGCCAGCAGCTCGTCGTGTGATTCCACATTGAAACGCAGGACCCCGACCTCCAGAGCTTCGGCGATCTCCGCCTCGGTCTTGCCCACGCCGGAAAACACGATGTGCTCTGGTGGTATGCCCGCTTGCTGCGCACGCCACAGCTCGCCGGCCGAGACGATATCCGCGCCGATGCCCTGCCCATGCATCAAGGCGAGCACGCCGCGGTTGGGGTTCGCCTTGACCGCGAAACAGATCAGGTGGTCGGTGCCGTGMAGGGCCGACCGCAGGGAAGCGATGCGTTCGCGGATCGCACTGGCCGAATAGACATACAGCGGCGTGCCTAAACGGTCCGCCAGCGCGTGCAGGTCGACGC
>NZ_JBFTRY010000124.1:0-10709 GCF_056399745.1 Dyella sp. 01N36 | reverse complement strand
ACTCCAAACGGCAGGTTTGGCGAAGACACCACGCGCTCCCCGACGCTCTCGCCTCGCAGAAATGCCAGCGACGCCTCGATCACCTCGGGCGCATCGAGCACTTTGTGATGCCCCAGCCCCTGCGTGGTGAACAGACGGGCGCCGCGCCAATGGCGTGCATAGCGCTCGCCTTCTGCCCATGGCACGTCGTGGTCGTCCAGGTCATGCACGATCAGGCCGGGCTGACCGAGCGACGGCAGATGGCGATGCACCTGCAGATCGTGAATATTGATGCCGGTCATGGCCTCCAGCCCGTCATGCAGGCGGCCGCTCAGATGTTGGCCCAGGCGCACGAATTGGGTGAAGCGCTGCGTGGCCGCCACCGGATCGGCGGCGGGCGCGATCAGGATCAGCTTCTTTGCATGCCAAGCCTCACCCTGGGCCATCGTCGCAGCCGCACCGCCCAGCGAATGGGCGATGGTGAGCGCCGCGTTGCCAAAGTGACGGCCCACTTCGCGCACGGTCTCGATGAAATCGGGCAAGGTGCAATGGCGGCCATCGCTCAGGCCATGCCCTGGCTGATCGAACGCCACCAGCGCATAGCCCATCTCGCGCAAGGGTTCGATCCAGGGCAGATAGCGCAGGCCAAAGCTTGACCAGCCATGCACCAGCAACACATAGGGCTGGCGCGACGGATCACCCCATACATAGGTGGCGATGCGCTTGCCATGCACGTCCAGCTCGCCGCGCTGCATGTCCTGATCCGGCCTGGCCGCCTGCGCGCGTGCTCGGCTGCTGGCGAAGGGCGTCACGAAGATGCGCACCGCGCCTTTGACCGCGCGCTTCGGCGCGATGCGACTGCCCAGTGCAAAACCGGCGCGCACGACGCCCAGTTTGAAGGCGCCGGGCCCGCGGCGGTGAGGCTTGGCCGAAGTGGTTTGGCGGTTCATGGCGTGACACTCCGCGCAGCGCGAGGGCTGTAGCTGTTGATGAGGCGCTCGAAGCCCGCCAGCGTGTGCCGGCGCGCTTCATCGAAACCGAACAGGGCCGCGTCGTGATGCAGGCCCAGCATGAGTGCGTAGATCTCAAAGGCCAGCTGAGGAGCGTCGGTGTCGTCGCTCAGCTCGCCGTTTGCCACGGCATGTTCGATGGCGCGGCACATCTCCTGCCGCCAGCCCGATTGCTGCTTGATCACCACATCGCGCAAGGCGCCCTCGCGGCCGTCATATTCACTCGCCGCGGTGAGCAGCACGCAGCCGCTCTGGTATTCCTGCGCCCACGCCACCCAGTTGGTGACAATGGCGCGCACGCGGGCAAGGCCGCGCGGCAGTTTCAGCGCAGGCCATTTCACGTTCTGCAGAAACCGCAGCTGCCCGGTTTCCAGGACGGCCAGCTGGAGCTCCTCGCGCGACCCAAAGTGCGCAAACAAACCGCTCTTGGACATGCCCACGTCTGCCGCCAGCGATCCGATGGACAGCCCTTCCAGGCCGTCGCGGCGCGCCATGTCGTAGGCGTGATCGAGGATGAGTTCGCGCGTGGCGGCGCGTTTGCCGAGGGTCGTAGCGTTCATGGACAATAAAATAGCACGATCGTTCGTTCTTTTCGCGTCAAAAATCTGAATGGATCGCAGCGATTTGCCCGCGCGAACCTGAACGAGCCCGGCGGCGACGGTCAACAAGGCAAGGAAATACGCCGTTCCCCGTCGTGAGGCCGCGGGGTGCGGCCGTCAACCAAGGAGACTTCATCATGCTGAGCATTACCCGCAAACTCGCCCTGCTCGCCGCTCTTGGCGTCGCCAGCGCGGGCGCCATGAGCTATGCCCCGACCGCCACGGCTGGCGTGGATGTCTCCGTCGGCATTGGTGTCGCACCGCCGCCGCCGCGTTACGAGGTCGTGCCGCCGCCGCGCGCGGGTTATGTGTGGGCGCCGGGTTACTGGCGCTGGGATGGCGGTCGCCACGTCTGGATGGGCGGCGCCTGGGTCCGCGCCCGCCCTGGTTACGTCTATCACCAGCCGCACTGGGAACACGCCCGCGATGGTTGGCGCATGCATAACGGTTACTGGGGCCGCTGATTTTCAGCTTCGTGCGGGCGGCGCAATGCCGCCCGCTTCCCAACCAGAGTGCTCGTCCAAAGTGAGCGCGCCGCCCGCACCCGGGCGATCGCAAGTATTTGCCACGAAAGAGAAAAACCTGCGACGGCGTGAAAGCTGATGCACAGCCTTGCGCGTCATGGTTCCGCGCCGCAGCTCCCTTCATTCAAACAGAGAGGCCATTCATCCATGTCGATGTCTACGACGATTCGTTTCGCCGCACTCGCCACCGTCATCATGCTGGCCAGCGGCTGCGTGGTTGAACAACCCGCGCCGCGCCGCCGCCCCGTCATTGTCGAACAACCCGCGCCGGCCCCTGGCTACGTCGAAGTGATTGCCCCGCAGGCGCCGCCGGCCGTAGTGATCGAAGAAGAACCCGCCCCGCGGCCTGGCTATATCTGGGCCCGCGGATACTGGCACTGGAACGGTCGCAAGTACGTCGCCATGCACGGGCATTGGGAGCCGGCGCGTCCGGGCTATCACTATGTGCACCCGCACTATGTGCAGCGCGGCGACGGCTGGCACCTCAGCGTAGGCGTGTGGGCACAGGGCTAAGCGGCAACCGCCGTGGCGACGCCGTTTCGCAGGCGTCTGCGCTTGGTTCGCAAGCCCGTACGGCCGCGCTTTGATGCGCCGCGGCACCAGTGTTCCCCCGCCGCGTATTAGAATTGGGAACTCGATTCATCGCCCCAGCCCTGCTGGGGCGTTTGAGTTTCAGGCGTTTTCAGCCTTGGCGGGTCCGCGCTGCACCGTACCCGCCGCCATTCCGGCGTGCCGTCCCCGGGCACACAACTTGGAGTTTCCGTTCCAATGATTTTCGAAACCATCGCCAAAACGGGTCACGAAGAAGTCGTCTTCTGCCATAACAAGGACGCTGGCCTGAAGGCCATCATCGCGATCCACAACACGGTGCTGGGCCCTGCGCTCGGCGGTCTGCGCATGTGGCCGTACAAGACCGAGCAGGACGCGGTGAATGACGTGCTGCGCCTGTCGCGCGGCATGACCTACAAGAACGCCGTGGCCGGCCTGAACCTGGGCGGTGGCAAGGCGGTGATCATCGGCGATCCGAGCAAGGACAAGTCCGAGGCGCTGTTCCGCGCGTTCGGCCTGTTCGTCAACTCGCTCAATGGTCGCTACATCACCGCCGAAGACGTCGGCATCGACGTCAACGACATGGAATACGTGTTCCGTGAAACCGAATACGTGACCGGCGTGCACCAGGTGCACGGCGGCTCGGGCGACCCGTCGCCGTTCACCGCGTTCGGCACGCTGCAGGGCCTGATGGCCGCGCTGCAGGTCAAGCACGGCAACGAAGACGTGGGCAAGTACAGCTACGCCGTGCAGGGCTGCGGCCACGTGGGCAGCGAGTTCATCAAGCTGCTGCGCGAACAGGGCGCCAAGGTGTTCGTCACCGACATCAACAAGGATGCCGTGCAGCGCTGCGTGGATGAGCTGGGCTGCGAAGCCGTGGGCCTGGACGAGATCTACGACGTCGACGCCGATGTTTACTCGCCGTGCGCCCTGGGCGGCACGCTCAACGACCAGACCATCGACCGCATCAAGGCCAAGATCATCTGCGGCGCGGCCAACAACCAGCTGGCCACCGACGCCATCGGCGACGAGCTGCAGCGTCGCGGCGTGCTTTACGCGCCCGACTATGCCGTCAACGCCGGCGGCGTGATGAACGTGTCGCTGGAAATCGACGGCTACAACCGCGAGCGTGCGATGCGCATGATGCGCACCATCTACTACAACCTGGGCCGCATCTTCGAAATCTCCAAGACCGAAGGCGTGCCGACCTACAAGGCGGCCGACCGTCTGGCCGAAGAGCGCATCGAAGCGATCGGCAAGATCAAGCTGCCGACCATGGGCCACCACGGTCCGCGCTTCGCTGGTCGCATGCGCGGTCAGTAAGTACTCGCGGCAGGTTTGAAGAAAACGCCGGCCTCGTGCCGGCGTTTTTTGTTGGCCCGCGACCACCTCCTGTGGGAGCGCACCCTGTGCGCGACTGCATGTCCGACAGGTTGTCGCACGCCCCGTCGCGCACAGGGTGCGCTCCCACAGGAAAGAGGCGGCATCGTATGCTGGCGTCATGCTCTCCTCCCTCGCCTACCGCTGGCGCCGCGTGCGCGGTTCCGACCGCTACGCCGAATGCCTGCGCGTCTTCCTCGCCTTAAGCGGCGCGGTGGCCTGGTGCTTTGGCACCGGACACATCGAAGCGGTGGTGTCGGTCCTGCTGGGCATCATCGCCTGTGCACTGGCCGAGACCGAGGACCACTGGCGCAGCCGCCTCACCACCTTGCTGCTGACGCTGGCCTGCTTCGCGTTCTCGGCGATGGCCGTGCAATGGTTGTTTCCCTACCCCGCGCTGTTTGCCATCGGCTTGCCGCTGTCCACCTTCGCCCTGGTGATGCTGGGCGCCGCGAGCGAGCGCTACGCCACGGTGGCTGGCGCGACGCTCCTGCTGGCGGTGTACACCATGATTGGCGCCGACCAGGCGGTCAGTGGCCCCTGGTGGTATCAGCCCGCCCTGCTCCTGGCGGGCGCGTCCTGGTATGGCGTGCTGTCGTTGCTGTGGAGTGTGCTGGCGCCGCAGCAGGCGCTACGCCTGTCGCTGGCGCGGTTGTTCGATGCGCTGGCCGATTGCATGGAAGGCAAGGCGGCACTCTTTACACCCGTCCACGGCGTCGATCGCGAAGCGATGCAATGGGCGCTGGCGATGCAGAACGAACGGGTGGTGGAAGCGCTCAACGACACGCGACTGATGCTGGTCGATCGCATCGGTGCACGCCGCCCCCGCGGCGCCATGGCCGCGCGACTGCAGATGTACTTCCTCGCGCAGGACATCCACGAGCGCATCAGTTCCGCCCATTACCCCTACGATGCGTTGGCCGAGGCCCTATTTCATAGCGACGTCTTGTTCCGCTGCGAACACCTGCTGCGGCTGGAAGCACAAACCTGCCGTCAGCGAGCCGAGGCGCTGCGTTTTCACACCAAGCCCACCGCCACGAACCGTGCCGACAGTGTCGCCACGGTGAGCGATCTGCACAGCGCGCTCGACGCGTTGCGCGAGCAAGCCAAACCACCACCGGCACATCTGCTGCGCGCGGTGGATGCACTGGTGCGCAATCTCGCTTCGATCCAGCAACTGCTGGCCAGTCATGCGCCGCATGGACTCAGCGGCAGTCGTTCGGAACGACTGCTGCAACACCCGGGTCCGCAGTCGATCACCGATGCGTGGGAACGCATCCGCATCCAGTTGACGCCGCGGTCGTTTCGCTTTCGCCATGGCGTGCGCCTCGCGCTGGCGCTGCTGGTGGGTTATGCGGTGCTGCTTGCGATGCATCCGCGGCATGGCTATTGGATCCTGTTGACCACCCTGCTGGTGTGCCAGCCCAGCTATGGCGCCACCCAGTTGCGGCTCGTGCAGCGCGTGCTGGGTACCGTCGTCGGTCTCGTGCTCGGCTGGGCCACGTTGAAGCTGCTGCCGTTCGGCCCATGGCAGATGCCGCTGGTGGTGCTGTCGGGCGTGATCTTTTTCGCGGCACGACTGCGCCGCTACACCACCGCGACAGCCGCCATCACGCTGTTCGTGGTGCTGTGCTTCAACCAGGTGGGCAGCGGTTACGACGTGATGTGGCCGCGCCTGCTGGACACCTTGATCGGCACGGCCATCGCCGCGCTGGCCATGCGTCTGGTACTGCCCGACTGGCAGGGACGCCGCTTCGACGAGGTGCTGTCCGATACCGTGCGTGGCGATGCGCGCTATCTCGAACAGATCATCGCGCAGTACGCCAGCGGTCGTCGTGACGATCTGAACTATCGCATTGCCCGTCGCGACGCGCACAACGCCAACGCCACGCTTAGCGCCGTCCTCGCCAACATGCTGCGCGAACCAGGGCGCCACAGCCGCGGCACGGAAAGCCTGCTGCGATTTCTGTCGGCGGCGCATACCTTGYTGGGGCAGCTGTCTGCGCTCGGCGCCAATCGCCAAATCATTGCATCGCCGGCAGCGCGCGACGCCGTGGTTCGCGCCGGTGACGCTGCGGTCAAGGCGCTGGCGCAACTGGGTGATGCGCTGGCCAACGGTCTCACGGCGCAGGTCACCACCGACGATGCCGCATGGCTGGAGCCCTTCGCCGCCAGCGCTGACGACGATGCAGCCCGCCTCGCGCTGGGCCAGCTTGCGCAGGTACTGGTCCAGCGCGACCGGCTTGCCGAGCTGGCGAATACACTCAATACCTCCGATGCCTGACCCCCGAGGGCTTGTGCGTCGMGCAACGGCTTGTTAAGGCCGCCGCGGTACCATGGAGATCTTCCGCAATTCCGGAGTTTGAAGGCATGCGTCMGTTTCCACTGGGTGAAGAGATCGATCTGTTGCGTGACAGCGTGCACGCGTTCGCCGAGAAGGAGATCGCTCCCCGCGCTGACCACATCGATCGCGAGAACCTGTTTCCCGCCGACCTGTGGCGCAAGTTCGGCGACATGGGCCTGCTCGGCATCACCATTCCGGAAGAATACGGCGGCACCGGCATGGGCTTCCTCGCGCACATGGTGGCGATGGAGGAAATCTCGCGCGCCTCCGGCTCGGTCGGTCTTTCCTATGGCGCGCACTCCAATCTGTGCGTGCAGAACATTTTCCACAACGGCAACGAAGCACAGCGTCGCAAGTACATCCCCAAGCTTTGTTCGGGCGAGTACGTGGGCGCGCTGGCGATGAGCGAACCGGGCGCCGGTTCCGATGTCGTCGGCTCGATGAGCTGCAAGGCGGAGAAGAAGGGCGACGTGTGGGTCGCCAACGGCTCCAAGATGTGGATCACCAACGGCCCCGATGCCGACGTGCTGCTGGTCTACATGCGCACGGCGCCGCGTCCGGCGGGCAGCCGCTGCATGACGGCCTTCATCGTCGAAAAAGGCATGAAGGGCTTCAGCACCGCGCAAAAGCTCGACAAGCTCGGCATGCGCGGCTCCAACACCTGCGAGCTGGTGTTCGAGGATTGCGAGATTCCGGAAGAGAACATCGTCGGCGAAGTGAACGAAGGCGTGCGCGTGCTGATGAGCGGCCTGGACACCGAGCGCCTGGTGCTCTCCGGCGGCCCCATCGGACTGATGCAGGCGGCGCTCGACATCTCCCTGCCCTATGTGCGCGAGCGCAAGCAATTCAACGCACCCATCGGCACGTTCGGCGTGATGCAGGCAAAGATCGCCGACATGTACACCGCACTGCAGAGTTCGCGCGGTTTTGCGTACATGGTCGCCCAGCAGTTCGACCACAACGTAAAGTCCCGCATCGACCCCGCCGCGTGCCTGCTCAATGCATCGGAGAACGCGGTAAAGGTGGCGCTGGAAGCGATCCAGACCCTCGGCGGCAACGGCTACATCAACGAGTTCCCGGCAGGCCGCTTGTTGCGCGATGCAAAGCTCTATGAAATCGGCGCAGGCACCAACGAAATCCGCCGCATGCTGATCGGCCGCGAGTTGTTTCACGGCAAGGAGTGACAGCTGGGATTTGCGAAAAGGCAGTCCCACTTCCCGACGGGAAGTGGGTGAAGTGAAGTGCATGGAGTTACCGGGGCTGTTGTAGGAGCGCACCTTGTGCGCGACCAGCCTACGGAGCGATACACCCCAGCGCGGCGGTCGCGCACAAGTGCGCTCCTACAAGGGAGCACCCGCGCCGTGGCTCACGGTTTCAACCATGCGAGCCGCTTGCCTGTGGGAGCGCACCCTGTGCGCGACAAACCTACGGAGCGGTACACCRCAGCGTGGCTGTCGCGCACAGGGTGCGCTCCCACAGACAAGCAGGCGTGGCAGAGTGAATGAGCGATGCCTAAGGCCGATGCGCAGCGAGGCCTCGCTTTAAGTCCTCAGCGATTCGGGCGCGTTGCGCAGCGCTTGGAAGTATCCCCTGTGTACCCTCGGAGGTTGTCCCTCAACGACGCACCTCAAGCGTTCGGGCTTATCCCAACACGATGCTGCGGGCGTTATCAGGCCATTCTCTTTGGGTTACTTTTCTCTTGGGCCAGCAAGAGAAAAGTGACTCGGCTGCCGGCAGGCAGTCGAAACGCCCGCCGCGTAGGCGGCACGCCGGCGGTAACGCGTCAACCAGAAACCGAGACTCTGGATGACCAGCCATTCGGCTGCTGAACAGCGCCTCCCGCCTGCGCCGTGATGACGAGATCGAACCGTTCCCGCGAGCACCCGCCCCTCACCCCAACCCTCTCCCCGACGGGGAGAGGGAGAGAGAGCTACGTCAGAAATTCAGCCGATAATTGAGCATCCCCATCATCCCCTGGCTGTTCTGCCCAAAATACTGATCCATCCCAAACTGCAGGCTAGAACGCGCCGACATCGTCCAGTCGAGCGACAAGCCCACCTGCCCTTCATAGCGCGACAACCCCACGCCACCGACAGGCGCCCACTGGTCAACACCAGTGAAGCTCGCGTCGAACACGTCACCATGCATGGCAAAGGCCTGCTGCCATTGCGCGCGCGCCTGAAGGCCGAGGCTGCCGCCACCGGCGAGCGACCAGGTATGACCCGCACGCACGCCGAAGCCGGCCTGCCAACGCTCCACATCCTGCTCGCCGCTCTTCAGGCCGAAGCCGTAGCCGCCCAGTTCATTGAAGCCATCGCGCTGGATGTGCGCGTACTGCATGTTGGCGTAGGGCGTGATCTGGATGCCGCCGAACGAGGTACGCAGGCCGCTTTCGCCATAAGCCACGGTGTAGCGGCCGTTGGTATCGCTGGCCACGCCTGACACGTCGCTGCCGAGCTCAAGGTGACGGCGCATATTCTCCCGGTACGTGCCGTAACCGAGTCGACCCATGCTGTACCAGTTGTCCTGCATGACGCCGCCGTAGAGCATGCCTTCGACGGCATTGCTCTGGCCCTGGTCCGCGAATTCAGCGAGACGGCCCAGGCCCTGGCTCTGGCTCACGGCAAAACCCAGCACGCCGTTGCTGCCGAGCTTGCGGTCCTGGCCGGCCATCCATCCGCTGAGGTCGTAGCCCACGTCGCCGTAGCCGCTGCGGCTCATGCTGCCGTGGTAACCCAGCGTCTGCGCCCAGCCGCCGGTCGTGCGCGTATCGACCAGCCCGTCGAAATGATCCGACAGCGCACGCGTACCGGCATCGATCGCTTCGAAGGTCATCGCCGCACTGGCGGCGTGCAGCTGGCCCGAAAGGCTTTCCAGCGACTGCTGCAAGGCCGCGGTGGTCTGCGTCTGCTGCAGGCTGGCTGCGCCATGCATGAAGTCCGTGCCTACCGGCGTGCCGCCGATCGGTGGCGTGCCCTGCCCCAGCTGGGAGTTGATTGCGCCAAAGGCATTGTCGACGCGCTGTGCAGCACCATACGAAGCGGTGGTGTAGGTCATGCCATTGACGGCACTGGCCTGCACCTGGGTCACGTTGAGCCACGCGCTGTTGCTGTCGTAGTTGAGCGTGGCCGCGAGCAGCACGCCGGAGGCCACATCCAGCCCGGTGAACTGGCCCGTGAGTCCACCCTTGGCGGTGAGCACGTTGGTGTGCGAGTTGGCCACATAGCCTTGCATGGCGCCAATCACATAAAGATTGCCGCCAACGAGCACGGCCTGGCCATCGATATTGAGCGAACGCCCCAACTCCAGCGCGAGTCGACCGGTTTGGCCGTCCGTGGCAGTGAAGCCCTGGTAGTAGCTGCCGCTGATATGTACGTCACCGCCGGCCACCACCAGCGTGCCCAGGTTCTGGACGTCCGCACCGAAGCTGTGCGCGCCGCTCATGATCGCATCGACATGGTCGATGTAGAGGTTGCCGGCAATCGACGGTGCAACCAGCGCACCGTGCTCGATGAACGTGTCGCCGGTATAGCTCGGGTCCTGAGTCAGCGTCAGCGTGCCGGTGCCGTCTTTGGTCAGACCGCCGCTACCACTGATCGCATTGCCCCAGGTGGAGTTGATGTTGAGCGTGACGTCGAAGTTGCCCCAGTCGAACTTGGCCGGACCCAGGATGGCCTTGCCCACGTCGAGCTCGCCATAACCGAAGGTGGAGTCCACGCCTGGCGCACCCAGATCGTCCGCCGTGCCCAGCAGAGTCTGGCGCACCTGGTCGTTGGTGAAGTACGGGAACGCCTGCCACACCACCGCTGCCGCACCGGATACGGCAGGCGCAGACAGCGAAGTGCCTTCGACGATCCAGTAAGTCTGGTTGCTGGTGGTGTCGTCCTTGCCGCTGACAACCACGTTGCCCGGCGCGGCCAGGCAGTAGTTCATGGCCACGCCGCACTTGTTCGAATAACTCGCCAGCTGCGTGGGGTTGCTGCTGTCCAGGGCGACGACGGCCAGCCAGCCTTTCTGCAGATCCTCCGCGCCCGGCATGCTGGGCAGCGCGGCGATGGTGCTGGGATTGGGCAGTGAATCATTGCCTGCCGCAAACACCACCAGGCCGCCGCCGTTGACGAACGGCGCGTACGCATCGTGGAAGCCCTTGGTCGTGGCGGTGTCGCTCGCGTCCCAGGTAATGCCACCCCAGGAGTTGTTCATCACCTTCACGCCGGCATTGATCAAATCCTGATTGATGTAACCGAACGGCACGGCATCCTGCCCCGATACCGTGGACGGCGGCGTCGATCCGTCATCGTCGGGCGCCTTGTCGGAGATGATG
>NZ_JBFTRY010000123.1:0-10899 GCF_056399745.1 Dyella sp. 01N36 | reverse complement strand
GGTCGACGCTGACCTGCTGCTGATTGCTTCCGATATCGATGCGCTTTATACGGCCGATCCGCGCCGCGATCCCGCAGCGTTGCCCGTCCTGAGAGTGGAAGCGCTGACCCCCGAGATCCTGGCCATGGCGGGCGGCAGCGGTAGTGCGGTCGGTACGGGTGGCATGCACACCAAGCTTGAGGCGGCGTCCAAGGCCGGCGCTGCAGGCATCCCCACGGCGCTGTTCAGTGGCCGCAACCCGGTCGCGGTGCAGGCGCTCGCCAACGGTGAACTACACGGTACTTTCTTTGCCGCTGGGCGCAGTCGCATGCAGGCGCGCAAATACTGGCTGCGCCATGCACCCGCGGCCCCGGGAGGCATCCAGGTGGACGCCGGTGCGGTACGTGCTCTTGCCGGTGGGCGAGCGTCCCTTTTGCCGGGCGGAGTGCGTGCTGTGAACGGCGATTTCCATCGGGGTGACTTGGTCGAGATCGTCGACGAGCAGGGGCGTGCGATTGCGCGGGGGCTGAGCCAGTACGGCGCCGGCGAAGTGAAGCGTCTGGCAGGGCGACATAGCCGCGACATCGAAACCGTATTGGGCTACAGCTACGGCGCAGAAATCGTGCATCGTGATGATCTCGCCACCACGGCAGACATCGAGACCACCGGAGATATCGACGCATGAGCGACATCCGTTCGTTGGCGCTGGCCTGCCGCGACGCGGTGCCGGCGTTGGCCATGCTCGATACGCCAACCAAGCGCGCACTGTTGAATGACATGGCGGGTGCGCTTGAGCGCCGCATAGACGAGGTGCTTGGCGCGAATGCGCAGGACATGCAACACGCCGCCGGCAAAGGCCTGCAGGGTGCCATGCTGGATCGCCTGCGGCTCGACCCGGCCCGCGTTGCCGGTATCGCCCAGGCCTTGCGCGACGTGGCGCAGCTGCCCGATCCGGTGGGCGTCGTCACGCGACAGGAGACGCTTGCCAATGGCGTCACTGTGGAGCGCGTGCGCATACCGCTTGGCGTGATCGCGATGATCTACGAAGCGCGTCCCAACGTCACCGCCGATGCTGCGGCGTTGTGCCTGATGGCTGGCAACGCGGTGATCCTGCGCGGCGGTTCCGAAGCCATCCAATCCAATCGCGCCATCGCTGCCGCGTTGCACGAGGCGCTCGGCGCGCACGGCTTGCCGACGGCGGCCGTCACCTTGGTGGAAGATCTCAGCCGCGAGACGATGGTGTCGCTGCTGCAGTTGAGCGATCTGGTCGATCTCGCCATCCCGCGCGGCGGCGAGGGCCTGATCCGCTTCGTGACCGAGCACGCGCGCGTGCCGGTGATCAAGCACTACAAGGGCGTGTGTCACCTGTATGTGGATCGCCTTGCCGATCTGGCGCTGGCTTTGAATCTGCTGATCGATGGCAAGACGTCGCGTCCCGGCGTGTGCAATGCGCTGGAGACGGTGCTGGTGCATCGCGATGTGGCAGACGCCTTCCTGCCTCGGGCTGCAGCTGCTCTGCGCGAACGTGGCGTTGAGTTGCGCGGCGATCAAGCGACCCGCGCGCTGGTGCCCGAAGCGAATCCTGCCGGCGAAGACGATTACGCGGCCGAATTCCTCGACCTGATCATCGCGCTACGCGTCGTGGACAGTCTCGATGAGGCGATCGCGCATATTCACCGCTACGGCTCCGATCACACTGAGGTCATTGCCACCAGCGATGCGTCGACGGCGCAGCGTTTCGTGCAGTCACTGCGTTCGGCGGTGGTGATGGTCAATGCGTCGTCGCGTTTTTCCGATGGCGGGCAGCTGGGGCTGGGGGCGGAGATCGGCATCTCCACCACGCGCCTGCATGCGTACGGGCCGATGGGCGCGGAGTCGCTCACGATCGAGCGATTTGTGGTGCGTGGGGAAGGGCAGGTGCGGCACCCGGAGAGCCGTATCCCTTAAATTGTGGGAGCGCACCCTGTGCGCGACTGGGACTTGAGGCAAGGTCAGTCGCGCACAGGGTGCGCTCCCACAGGGGAGGGGAGAGGGGGCGCTTACTTCGCAGGCTCGATTGGCCGATGGTCGTAACTCACCACGCGCGTCAGCTGCCACCGACCATTCTGGTAGCGCCAGATATGGAAGAACTTGCCCATGCCTTCGCACTTGCCGGACTCAAGTTGGCAGAACTTGTGGGTACCGATCTCGATCGCGCCGTAATCCTTGATCGGATACACCTCGATGCTGCCGACCAGTTCTCGGCGCACCTTGTGGCAGATATTGCGCCGGGTCGCATCGACGATGGCGTCGCGCGAGGTCATCAGCCCACCCTTGTCGTGGTAGAACTCGACGTCATCGCTGAAGTACTCGCCAAAGGTCTTCAGGTCGCAGTGGTTGTAGGCGTCGAAGACCTTGCTGTCGAGCGAAGCGATGGTGCGGGTCAGTTCGTCGCCAGAGGGGATGGCGGCAGGTGTTTGGGCATAGGCCAGGCAGGCGGCCATCGGTAGGGCGATCAGGCCGATCAGACGGACGAGCAGTGCGTTGCGCATGGCCATTCCTTGTCGTGGATGCGGCCATCATGGCTCAACCGACCAGTCCTCGCATCCATGCCTTATGGATGGACGTCCGTCTGCCCTTGGCGTTCAACGCGATTTCGGCCGCCRCGACATCACTGCCTTGAGCTGCTCCAGCAACAGGGCAACGGGGGCTTCCAGGCGGGGTGGCAGGGCGCGGTGAACCAGCCAGGCGATCATGTCCAGCTCGAAGTCGGTGACGGTGACGAGCTTCAATTGACTGCGATAACTGCTCGCGGCCAACAGATCGGGCGTGATGATGCCGATACCTGCGCCACGCGCGACCAGGGATAGCTGCAGATCCGCCCCGAACGCTTCCACACCCACGTTGCACGGCAGTCCGCGTTCTTCCATGGCTCGCCGCAGGGTGGAGCGCATGCCGCAACCGTTCTGGCTCAGCACCCAGGGAAACTCAGCGAGATCCTTGAGCGTGGCGCGCGCACGCAGGCCCAGCGAAGGTGCGGCGACGATGCGCAAGGGTTGGCGATCGAAGGCGTGGGTGGTCATGCTCGCCGGTGGCGGCGTGTGCTCGGACAGCACCACGGCAGCAGCATCCAGCAAGCCTGTTTCCACCTGCTCAACCAGGCCGGGCGACCAAGCCGAATGTATGCGCAGCGCGAGGCCGGGATAGCGCGAGCGGAGCAGGTCGATCGGCGTGGTGAGTGCGCGCTCCGCCAGGAACGGTGGCATGCCCAGCCGCAATTCGCCGGAAGGCTCGGTGTCGGCGCGTGCCAGCGCGAGCAGGTCGGCTTCCGCGTGCAGCAGGTCGCGACCCTTCTGGTAGATCTCGCGTCCCGCCGCGGTCGGGCGCAGGGGCTTGGACTGGCGATCCAGCAACTCGATGCCCAGCAAGGCCTCCAGGCTTTGCACGCGACGCGTCACGCCGGGTTGGGTGAGGTGCAGTTGTGCTGCCGCCTGGACGATGGAGCCGGTGTCCACGACCGCGATAAACGCCCTGACATCCCGCGTGTTCATGCCCGATGATCCTGCCAAGTATGCGAAGTGCGCATGAAAACTATGATGATTATTCACTGTCATCATGATGCCAGGGTATTTAGCATCGCAGGCCTATCGATTGGCAAGGCCCAGRCATGCAATACCTCTCCCGACGCCGTATCGATGCCGTGCCCAACGAGGTGCCCTCCGAGCTCACCACGCCCTTGACCCTGCTGTTCGCCTTCGCGGTGGGCGTGATCATCATCAACCTCACGGCGGCGCAGCCCCTGGCTGGCCCGGTGGCGCGCGCGATGCACCTGCGCCCGTCGCTCACCGGCCTGGTCGCGATGCTGCCGCAGCTGGGTTACGCCGTCGGCATGTTGTTCCTCGTGCCCTTGGCGGATCTGTTCGAGAACCGTCGCCTGACCACGATCACGCTGCTGGCCTGCGCGTTGGCGCTGGGCGCTGCGGCGCTGGCGCAGCAGGCGTGGTGGTTGTTGCTGGCCGTGTGCCTGGCCGGGGCCACGTCGTGCGCGATCCAGATCCTGGTCCCGCTGGCCGCAGCGATGGCGAGGCCCGAGCATCGCGGCAGCGCCGTGGGCAACGTAATGAGCGGCGTGATGCTCGGCATTCTGTTGTCGCGTCCGTTCGCCAGCCTGGTGGAAGGCGCGTGGGGCTGGCGTGCGTGCTACGGCTTGCTAGGCGTGTTCGACGGCTTGCTCGCCCTGGCGCTGTGGTTCGCGCTGCCGCGGCGACAGCCGCCGGTGCATACCTCGTATCGCGGGCTGATCGCGTCGCTGTGGACGCTGTGGCGCGATGAACCGGTGTTGCGTCGCTACGCTGTCTCGGCGGCGATCATGATGGCGGCCTTCAGTGCATTCTGGACCGGCATCGCGCTGCGCCTGGTGCAGGCACCGTTTCTACTCGATAGCCGCAGCCTGGCGTGGTTCGCTCTCGCCGGTGTGGCCGGCACGGTGGTGGCACCGTTGGCAGGCAAGGCGGGCGATCGCGGTCATAGCGCGGTGGGCATGCCGATCTCTCACGTCGTGGCGACAGCAGGCTTCGTGCTTGCTGGGATCGCTGGCGCGGGCTGGTTCGGCATGAATGTGATGCAACATCCGTTGTTGGCGCTGGGCCTGCTGGTGCTGGCGGCCATCGTGATCGATGCCGGCGCCATCGGTGATCAGACGCTGGGGCGGCGTGCGATCAACATGCTTGATCCGGCCGCGCGCAGCCGACTCAATGGCTTGTTCGTCGGCGTGTTCTTCATCGGTGGTGGCGGGGGCGCAGTCGTTGCTGGCAGCGCATGGGCTGCGGCGGGATGGACAGGCGTGTGCTGCGTCGCCCTGGTCCTGTGCGTGCTGGCCTTTGCGCTCGACGCGACGACATGGCGCGGCATGCGCCGCGCCGCCTGATCAGCCGCGCTGCGCCCAGCGGCGCGTGGCTTCGACGAACGCCACGCAGTCGGCAAACTGGTTGTACAGCGGCGTCGGCGAAATGCGGATCACATCGGGCTCGCGCCAGTCGCCGATGATGCCGTGCTCCACCAGATCATCGAACAGTGCGCGACCACGGGCGCGGCCACCGAGCACGCGGATGGACAGCTGCGACCCGCGACGCGACGGATCGCTCGGCGTCACCACTTCCAGCACGTCGCTCAACTGGGATTGCACCAGCCATTCCAGATAAGCGGTGAGCCGCAGCGATTTCTCGCGCAGCCTGCCCATGCCGGCGCGGCGGAAGATTTCCAGCGACACGCGCAGCGGCGCCAGCGCGAGGATCGGCGGATTGCTCAGCTGCCAGCCATCGGCGCCATAGGTGGGCACGAACTGCGGACCCATCTGGAAACGCGAGGTTTTGTCGTGTCCCCACCAGCCGGCGAAGCGCGGCAGGGTGGTGCGTGCGTGGCGCTCATGCACGAACGCGCCGCCGACCGCGCCCGGGCCGCTGTTGAGGTATTTGTAGCTGCACCAGATGGCGAAATCCGCGCCGCTGTCGTGCAACTGCAGCGGCAGATTGCCCACGGCATGCGCCAGGTCGAAACCCACCATGCAGCCGTGGCGATTGGCCAGACGCGTGATCGCAGCGAGGTCGAAGGCCTGACCCGTGCGGTACTGCACGCCCGGCAGCATCACCAGCGCAATGCGCGAACCATGTTCGGCCAGCACGCGTTCGATGGCGTCCATCGAGATCACGCCGTTGGCCTCGTCGCCCTGCAGCTCGATCAGCGAGGTGGCCGGATCGTAGCCATGGAAACGCACCTGCGATTCCACCGCATAACGATCGGTGGGAAACGAGCCCGCTTCGATCAGGATGGCGTGCCGCTCCGGCGTGGGCCGATAAAAGCTCACCATCATCAGGTGCAGGTTCACGCCCAGGGTGTTCATCGCCACCACTTCGGACGGCTGCGCACCCACGACGCTGGCGAGGTCGTCGCGCACGAACTCGTGATAATCCATCCACGGCAAGTCGCCGCGAAAGTGGCCTTCCACCGCCTGATCGGCCCAGGAGTCGAGCTCGGCGCTCAGCGCAGGGCGCACGGCACGCGGCTGCAGGCCCAGCGAATTGCCGCAGAAATAGTGGCCGTCGCGGCCCTCGTGCCTGGGTATCAGGAATTCGTCGCGGAAGCCGCGCAGCGGATCGGCGGCATCCTGGGTCTGCGCCCAGGCGAGGGTGGCTTCGAACGGAGCGGACATCGGGAATCTCTTGCTGAAGCGTCGCGCCCAGCGCGGGCACGACGTGGATGACGACTTACTTCATGCGTGCGGCGATGGCGTCGCAGCCCTTGTCGAACGCAGCGCGCCACGCTGCGCCGGCCTGGCCTTGCGCGGGACGCACGCAACGCAGCTGGATGGCATGGCTGTCCTTGAACCAGTAGCGCTCGCTATAGCTGTACTGCGCGCCGTTTTCCTGCGCCGTATAGACGAAGTTGTCCGGCGTGCCGCCGCTGGCGGCCTGGTAGCCGGTCAGGGCCTTGGCCTTGCCCATGGCGCCGCTCACGTACTGCTGGAACTCGCCGGCATTGCCCACCTGCTTCACCGTGACGCTGATACGGGCGAGGCTGCTGGCGCCGTTGGGCGAGGGGTCGGGTACCTGGAACACGCGTACTTCCGGATCGCCCTGCGTTTCCATGATGCCCATCCACTGGTCGGGCGTGCTGAAGGTGACGCTGCCGCCGGCCATGCTGACATCAGCGGCGTGGGCGGTTCCGGCCAACACGAGGGCGCCGGCGATAACCAAAGTGCGGAACAAGCTCATGCCTTTTCCTGTGCGTGAGGGTGAGGTTCGAAACGCTGCAGCGGCAGCCCCAGCCATTCCAGGGCGGTGCCGTGGAAGAGTCGCGCGCKGTCGTGGTCGTCGAGCCCGAGTGACTCGATGCCGCTGCCCGGATGCTRCTCCCCCAGCGGGAAAGGATAGTCGGTCCCCAGCATCACGCGATCGACCCCTGTCACATCCAGGAGATAGCGCAGGGCGGCCGGGTCGTGCACGCAGGAGTCGAAAAACAGGCGTTGCAGGTATTCGCGAGGATTGCGCGGGTTGTCCGTGGCGACCAGGTCGGGGCGCATGCGGAAGCCGTGCTCGATGCGGCCGATGGTCCACGGGAAGCTGCCGCCGCCATGGGCCAGCATCACACGCAGCCGCGGCAGGCGCTCCAGCACGCCGCCAAATACCAGGCAGCAGGCCGCGCGCGACTGTTCGGCCGGCATGCCCACCAGCCAGGGCAGCCAGTACTTGGGCATGCTGGCAGCGCCCATCATGTCCCAGGGATGCACCATCACCGCGGCGCCCAGGTCGGCGGCTGCCTCGAAGAAGGGAAACAGTTCGGGGGCGTCCAGGTTCCAATCGTTGCAGTGCGAACCGACCTGCACGCCCTGCAGGCCCAGTTCGTCGATGCAGCGCTCCAGCTCGCGGATGGCCAGGTCGGGCGACTGCAGCGGCACCGTGCCGATGCCGGCGTAGTGACGCGGATGGTCGTTGCAGATGCGCGCCGTCTCGTCGTTCAGATGGCGGTGCAGTTCCAGCGCCTGATAGCCGGGCGCCCAATACGAGAACAGCACGGGTACGGTGGAGACCACCTGCACGCTGACGTCGAAGCGGGCGTAGTCGTCGATGCGCTGTTGTGCGTCGAACGCCGAGTCCCATACCTCTCTGAAGAACTTGCCATCCTTGTAGATGCGATGGCGCCCGTCGTTGTGGATCATCACCGGAAAGCGCTCGTCGCCGAACTTGGCGGCGAGGTTGGGCCAGTCGCGGGGGAGGATATGGGCGTGCGTGTCGATTTTGAGCATGCGCCGAGTGTAAGTCAGGGGCGCGGTGCCGTCTCGGCGCGGTGCAGCGTAAAACGCCGTCCGGGGGGGGCGGGCGGCCCGACTCAGCTGTGGCGAGATTCCTGCCGGCTGAACTTAGGCCCGATTGCACATGCAAGCCGTCACGGCTGGCGGCATGATGGCGAGCGCGACGACGTCCGCAGCCATCGGAGGCAACATGAAGTTTCTGGTCATGATCTATAACGACGACAGCCTGCTCGAGGCCCTGCCGCCGGGTGAGTTCGACACGATGATGCACGGCTGCTTCGTCCATGCCGACGAACTGCGCGCCGAAGGCCATCTGCTCGATTCCATGCAGCTTGAACCGCCGGCCCAGGCGAAATCGCTGCGCATGCGCGACAACACCATGAGTGTGATGGACGGCCCGTTTGCCGAAGCGAAGGAATACCTCGGCGGCTTCAACCTGATCGAGGCGGCCGACATGGCCGAGGCCGTGCGCATCGCCGCGGAATTTCCGTGGGCGCGCACGGGTCGCATCGAAGTGCGGCCGGTGCGGGATATCGATGCCGTGCGCCGGCGCGTCGGGGCGTAAAGCGTAACCCGTGTGGGAGCGCACCYTGTGCGCGACCGCGGAGCYKCRCCGCYRCCTCTTCGCTGGGCCGTCGCGCACAGGGTGCGCTCCCACAAGGTGTGGCTCGCTCGGTCAGGCCGTCGCCGTCGACTTGCTATGGCTGCGTCCGGTGATATGCGCCAGCGTATTCACGTTATCCACCAGCCGATCACTGATGCGCGCGAGCAGCTCGGCGGCCTGGCGGTCTTCCGCCATGTTGAGCAGCGCAGCCAGGGTGCGTTGCAGGCCGCGCAGATCGGGCAGCTGCTCCGGCGCACGCTGCGTGCGCAAGGCCGAAGCGACTTCATGCAGAGCCTTGGCGCTGTGGTCGACGAACGCGCACATTTCCGCCGTTTCCGGCAGGCTGTGGTGATCATCGATCAGCGCCTCCAGCGTCATCGCCGTGCGGGCCAGGCGATTGCCGTTGGCGAACAGCGCGTTGGCCAGTTCCAGCAGGGTTGCCGGCGTGGCCGGTTCCGCGCGCATGCGGTCCAGCGAGGCCTGCGCATTGCTGCGTGCCGTGCGTGCGGCAGTGCGTGCTTCCCGGCGGTGATCGCGGCGTTCGGGATGGGCGAGCGCGTTGAGGTAATCGGCATAGGCATCGAGCATGTCCGATAGCGCCGCACGCGCACGCGCGCGTTCCCAGGTGGGCCACAGCACATAGGCGAGCAAGGCCATGCCGCTGCCGAGCGCGGTGTTGATCACGCGATCGAGCACGGCATCGCTGGAATTGACGCCTTCGAACGACAACAGGATCACCACGGTGCCGGTAAGCGCCGCCACGGCGATGCCGTAGTGCGCGGTGGCCAGATAGCGAAAACCCATGCACAGCACAGCCATCAACAGCAGATGCGCCCACATGTCATGCGGCGTGAAATGCAGCAGGGCGGTGGTGAGCAACAGGCCCAGGATGGTGCYGACCACGCGCAACAGGCCAAAGTTGAAGGTGGCGGCGAAATCCGGACGCAGCACGATGGCCGCGGTCATCGGCAGCCAATAGCCATGCGGCAGGCCGAGCTCGCGCGAAACGAACAGCGTGGCGGTGAGTGTCACGGCGGTGCGCACGGCATGCCGGAATGCCACCGAATGCGGCGTGAGATTGGCACGCAGCGTGGCGCGCGCCGAACTGCTGCGCAGTGCCGTCGGTAGCGGCGTCTCCGCCGCGGCCGCGCGCAATTCACCGCGGCTGCCTGCCCAGTTGGCATTGCGCACCGCGGCAGCGAGCTGACCAGACAAAGCATGGATATGCGTGGCCAGGCCATCGGCGTCCCCGCCGTTGCCAAGCAGGGCGTTCTCGCTCGCCTGCAAGGTCTGCAGGGCGTGCTCGGCCTGGCGCGGCGATTCGGCAAGCTCCAGAGCGTCTGCAATGGCCCCGAGCACGCGCGCGGCGTCGCCCCGGAACATGGCGTGGATGGTGGCATTGGCGCGCAACTCCGCCATCGCGGTGAGTTCCAGGCGGATGCGTTCGGCCAGTTCCAGCAGCACGCCGAACGCCTCCATCGCGCGGCCGCGCGCGTGGTGCCGCCCCAGCAGCGTGTGCTGCAGCGTGGTCATGGCGTCGGTGAGCGCGGGTACGTCGGCGTCGTCGTGTTCCTGCTGGCGCGCCAGCGTCGACAAGCCGCGATAGACCGCGGCCAGCGCGTGCCGCTCAGGGCGATAGCGCTGCAGCGGCCAGGCCGCCACGGAAAACAGGGTCAGCAGCAGGCCGCCGGCAAAGATCAGGGCCGAGGCGCCCAGCGCTTCGGCCAAGGGTCGTGGCGTGGCGGCCGTGACCACCAGCAGGATCATGCTGGTCATGCCCACGCGCGCCATGTCCGGACCAAACACCACCAGCAGGCCGCCGAAAAATCCGAACGCCGCCGTGGCGACCAGGATGGGTATCAACTGGTCGCCGATCAGAAAGYCGATCAGCGAGGCCAGGCCGGCCGCCAGCGATGCCAGCAGCAGGCGCGTCATGCGCTGGCGATACGGTCCCGGCTGGTCCGAGAACATGGTGTCCAGCGCGCCAGCGCCGATACCCAGCCCGATGCCCGGATGCCCTGTCAGTATGCCAATCGCCAGCGGCAGCACCACGGCCGCGGTGTTGCGCACGACCACACGCACCGGCACGTCAGGTCGCTTGGCCGTGAGCAGGCTGTCGACGACCGTGGCGCGCAGCGAATAACCCGTCGAAGACATGACGCGACAAGACTCCTAGTCAGTGCAGTGATTCTGCCTCAAACAGCCTGAAGCGAACGCGACGGGCCAGGGATCCGTGGCTGGTCGGGTAGGGCGCACGGGCTGGGCAGCTTCCCGACGGAGGGGAAAGTGAAGTGCACTGGCGTTGCCGGGACCTGTTGTAGGAGCGCACTTGTGCGCGACAAACCTACGGAGCGGTACATCCCGGCGCTGCGGTCGCGCACAAGTGCGCTCCTACAAAGGATCGCGCAGGCTGGTTCCGATCGGCTCTTTGTGGGAGCGCACCCTGTGCGCGACGAGCCTACGGAGCGGTACACCCCGGCGCTGCGGTCGCGCACAAGTGCGCTCCTACAAGGGATCGCGCAGGCCGGTA
>NZ_JBFTRY010000122.1:0-10948 GCF_056399745.1 Dyella sp. 01N36 | reverse complement strand
TGTGCCGCTCCGTAGGCTTGTCGCGCACAGGGTGCGCTCCCACAGTTTTTTCTCCCTCTCCCTTTTGGGGAGAGCTCTGGGGTGAGGGGGGCTCGTGGCGGCGTTGCAATCGAAGCCGTTTATCAGGCTTGGGCTTTTGCCGATATTTTCTGGTCTTGACCACAATTTGCCCTGCGCTCCACCCCCATGCGTGGCAGACTTGCTGCATCGCCACATGCGTCCCTTTCCATGCCTGTCGCTCCGATCGTGTTGCCTCCTTTGCCACGCCTGCCTGCGGCGGTGCCGCGTTCGGGTGTGTCGGCGGATGCGCGGCGGGCGCTGCGGCAGCTGCTGGGTGATGTGGATCGCGCGCTGGCGACGGCGTTTCGCGATGGTGCGGATGCGGCGGCGCTGGCCCAGCGGCGCGGGGAGTCGGTGCAGCGGATCGTGGTGCATGTGTGGTCGGCCTGCCTCGGCGACGTGAGCGATGCTGCGTTGTTTGCGGTTGGCGGGTTTGGCCGCGGCTTGCTGTTTCCGCATTCGGACGTCGATCTGCTGGCGCTGGTCGGGCCGTCCGAACCGGCACGACTGCGCGCGCTGGAGCAGTGCTTCGCTACCCTGTGGGACATCGGCCTGAAAGTAGGTCACGCGGTGCGCGATCTGCCGCAATGCCGCGTACTTGCCCGGCAAGACGCCAGCGTGTTCACCAGCCTGCTCGATGCGCGCCGGCTGGTCGGTGATCCCTCGATGGAGGAAGGGCTCAAGGCGATCGTCAACGATCCTGCCTTGTGGCCGCCGGCCGAGTATCTCGCGGTGCGCCTGGCCGAGCGCGATGCACGCCACGCGCGCTACAACGACACGGCGTACAACCTGGAACCCAATCTGAAGGATGGCCCCGGTGGCTTGCGCACGCTCGATGCGTTGCGCTGGCTGGGTCGTCGTCTTGCGCATGCGGACGACTTCGACGACATGGTTGAAGAAGGCCTGCTCGATCCCGCTGAAAAAGACACGCTGGAACAATCCGAGGCCACGCTGCGTCGCTATCGCTACGCCCTGCATCTGGAAGCGGGGCGCGCCGAGGAACGCCTGCTGTTCGACTATCAGCGTGCCTTGGCGGCGCGGCTGGGTTTCCAGGACGAGCACGAGAAGAACCTCGGCGTTGAACAGTTCATGCAGGGCTACTACCGCGCCGCCAGTCAGGTGGAGCGGCTGGGCGTGCAGATCGCCGAGCGCTTCGAAGAAATGCTCGAGCCGCTCGCGCCACCGCAACCGGTAGGCGAGGATTTCGTGCGCTACGGCAAGCGACTTGCCGTGCGCGATCCGGACCTGTTCATGCGTCGGCCGGCAGCGCTGGTCGATGCATTCATCGCGCGATTGGGCGAGCCGGGCATCACCGGCTTCACCGCCGACACCATGCGCCGCATGCATCAGGCATCGGCCGCGCTGGATCGCGAGCTCGCCGACGATCCGGAGGTGCTGGCAGCGTTCCTGCGCCTGCTGCGCCTGGGTGCGCCGGCGGTCGAGGCGATGTGGCGGATGAATCGCCATGGTCTGCTGGCGGCGATTCTTCCGGCCTTTGGCAAAGTCTTTGGCCGCATGCAGTACGACCTGTTCCACGTCTACACCGTCGACGAACACACGCTGCGCGTGCTGCGCAATATGGCGCGCTTTGCCGACGCGGATGCGGCGAACGATTTTCCCATCGYCTGCAAGATCTGGCCGGGTTTGCCCAAGCCGGAACTGATGCTGCTTGCAGGGCTGTTTCACGACATCGCCAAGGGGCGCGGTGGCGATCATTCGGTGCTTGGCGAAGAGGAAGCGCTGGCCTTTGGTCGACGACTGGGTTTGCCGGAGGACGATACGCAGCTGATTGCATGGCTGGTGCGCTGGCATCTGCTGATGAGCACGACGGCGCAGCGGCAGGACATCACCGATCCCGATGTCGTGCAGCGTTTCGCCGAGACCGTCGACACGCCCGAACGGCTGGATTACCTCTACCTGCTGACCATCGCCGACATCATCGGCACCAGTCCCAAATTGTGGAACGGCTGGAAGGATCGCCTGCTGGCGGACCTCTATACGTCCACGCGCTACGTGCTGCGCAGCGAGGACGAATTGCCCTCCGATGCCGCCGCGCGCGTACGCCACTGCAGCGAGCAGGCCTTGGCGCTGCTGGAGCAGGAAGGCTTTACGGCCGACGCGTGCCAGCGCGTGTGGCGCGGCTTTCCGGAATCGAGTTTCCTGCGCCACCGGCCCGAACAGATTGCCTGGCAGACCTCGGCGATCCTGCGCGCCAAGGGCGCAACGCCGCTGGTCGAGGTGCATCCGAAATCCGTGCGTGGCACCACCGAGTTGTTCGTTTACGTACCCGATCGCGATGGCTTGTTTGCCGCCGTCACGGCCATGCTCGATCGCCTGCATCTATCCGTGATGGAGGCGCGCATTCTCAGCTCGCCCACCGGCATGGCGCTGGATACCTTCCTGTTGCTCGAAGCGGATACGCAGCAGCCGGCCACGCCGGAGCGTGCCGACGAGCTCAAGCAGMGCCTGCATCGCGCCTTGTCGCAGCCGGGTCATGTGCACCAGCCGTCGCGCCGCAGCATGTCGCGGCACCTGAAGCATTTCCAGGCGGCGCCGAAGATTGCCTTCAGCACCGTCAACGGCCGCACACGCCTGGCCCTGGTGTGCAGCGATCGCCCCGGCCTGCTCGCGGCGGTGGCGCAGGGCATGATGGATGCCGGTGTGCGCGTGCACGACGCGCGCATTGCCACCTTCGGCGAGCGCGTGGAGGATTTTTTCCTTATCACCGACCGTCACGACGCGCCCTTGAGCATCGAGTTGCAGGATCGATTGCTGCATGCCTTGCTCGAACGGCTGGGGCCCGCCAAGGAAAAACGCGCCTGAGGCGGCGACGTGGCATCGACTCGCGGCGCACGCCTTTTCTTGTCAGAATCGCTTGTCCCTTGCGGCACCTTGCGTTGCCGCTCACTCCCGACCCCTTTGCCGTGACTGCCATGCAACCTATTGAAACCCTGATCAACGACGCCTTCGAACGCCGCAACGAACTGACCCAGGCCGAGATCGACACCCATCTGCGTCCCGCCGTGGRGCAGGTCATCGACCTGCTGGAAGCGGGCGAGCGCCGCGTCGCCGAGCCCGATGGCCATGGCGGCTGGACGGTCAATCAGTGGATCAAGAAAGGCGTGCTGCTGTATTTCCGCATCAACGGCAATCGTGTGGTCGATGGTGGCCCGGCCATGGCGTTCGACAAGGTGCCGCTGCGCTTTGCCCATGGCAACGATCAGGAGCTGGAAGGGCTGGGTGCGCGCGTCGTGCCTGGCGCATTGGTGCGCCGTGGCGCGCATGTGGCGAAGGACGCCGTGCTGATGCCCAGCTACGTGAATATCGGCGCCTATGTCGGCGCCGGCAGCATGGTCGACACCTGGGCCACGGTCGGTTCGTGTGCGCAGATTGGCGCCGGCGTGCATCTATCCGGCGGCGTGGGCATCGGTGGCGTGCTGGAACCACTGCAGGCCAACCCGACCATCATCGAAGACAACTGCTTCATTGGTGCGCGTTCGGAAGTGGTCGAAGGCGTGATCGTGGAGAAGGGCAGCGTGATCGGCATGGGCGTGTTCCTCGGCCAGTCCACGCGCATCTACAACCGCGCCACCGGTGAAGTGAGCTACGGCCGCGTGCCGGCCGGCAGCGTGGTGGTGGCAGGCAGCCTGCCGGCGAAGGATGGTTCGCACAGCTTGTACGCCGCCATCATCGTCAAGCAGGTGGACGAGAAGACGCGCAGCAAGACCGGCATCAACGAGCTGCTGCGGAGCGCCGAATGAGCGTGACCCTGTATGGCCTGAGCACCTGCGATACYTGCCGCAAGGCGCGCAACTGGCTCGATCGCTTCGAGGTGGCATACACCTTCGTCGATTACCGCGCCCATCCGGTGCCGGCGGCCACGCTCAAAAGCTGGGCGCAGCAGCTCGGCGGCTGGGAGAAACTGGTGAACAAGTCGTCCACCACCTGGCGCACGCTGCTGCCGCAGCGCAAGAATCCGGGCAGCGATCCGGAGTGGACGCTGCTGCTCAAGGAATATCCCGCGCTTGTGCGCCGTCCGGTGGTGCTGCAGGAAGACGGTTCGGTCAGCCTGGGCTTCACCGACAACGGCTTCAAGAAACTGTTCGGGCGCTGAGGTCGCGATCGCCATGGTGGTGCGCCTGTCACGGATCCTGCTGCTCGCCGCCATCGCGCCCTGGCTCAGCCTGGTGGCGTTCGGCAACCTCACCGACTACGGGAGCAATTGGCCGTTCGTGCAGCACGTGCTGGCGATGGACACGATCTTCCCAGGCGCGGGCATCCATTACCGCGCCATCACCTCGCCGCTGCTGCAGCACCTTGCCTACGGCCTGATCATCGCCACGGAAACGCTGGCCGCCGTGCTGTGCTGGCTGGGCGTGTGGCGGCTGTGGCGTACGCGCGCGGCGCCGGCTGTGGTATTCCATCGCGCCAAGCGTATGAGTGTGCTCGGCCTCACCATCGGCATCATGTTGTGGCTGGGCGGCTTCATCGCCGTGGGCGGCGAATGGTTCGGCATGTGGATGTCCACGCAGTGGAATGGACTGGAGAGCGCGTTCCGCTTCGTGGCGGTGTTGCTGGTGGCGCTGGTCTATCTGGGGCAGCGCGATGGCGAGCTCGACGAATGAGTCACATGGAGGCGGCATGACAGCCCGTCGCGCACGGCACTACCGCAGCAATCTTCGGATCGAGCGTGACAATGCGGCGCTGTATGAGCATCTGTCCGAGCTAGCCTCCGACCAGCGTCTGCGGCGGGCCTATCGGCGGATTGCCGACGGCGAACGAGCCAACGCAACGTTTTGGGAAGAACAGCTCAAACACATGGGCGTCGAAGTGCCGCCGGTGCGGCTCGGCGTTCGCGTCAAGGTGCTGACCTGGTTTGCGCGACGCTTCGGCACCGAGTTTGTGATGCCCACGGTGGTACGGCTCGAACACGCCGATCACCTGCCGACTCCGGTCGACCGCGAAGGACACCGCGACCATTTCCTTGAGCCACACACACCGTCGATGCGCAGCGGCCGTCATCGCACGCAAAGCGGAAACACTTTGCGCGCGGCCGTGCTGGGCGCGAACGATGGACTCGTTTCCAACGGCAGTCTGGTGATGGGCATGGCGGGCGCAGCCGCCGGCAACCACGCGATCCTGCTCGCCGGTTTCGCCGGGCTGGTGGCCGGTGCATGCTCGATGGCGCTGGGCGAATGGCTGTCGGTCAACAGTTCGCGCGAGTTCTATCAGGCGCAGATCGCGGCGCGCGCCGAGCGTCTCGCCGTATCGCCGGAAGACGGCAAGCGCAGCCTCGCCAGCATCTATCGCCAGAAGGGCATGGACGCGAAAACGGCCGACGAATTGGCCGAACAGATCGCCGAGCGTCCGCGCAATGCGCTCGATACTCTGGTGCGCGAAGACCTCGGCATCGATCCGGACGAACTGGGTGGCTCGGCATACGGCGCAGCCATTTCCTCGTTCTGCCTGTTCGCCCTGGGTGCGCTGTTTCCGGTGGCACCCTACCTGTTTCTGAAAGACCATACGGCCTTCGTCGCCAGCATCGCCTCGACCATCGTGGGGCTGGTGCTGATCGGCATGGGCACGGCGCTGTTCACCGGGCGGAGCATGGTGTTTTCCATTGCCAGGCAGTTTGGTATCACGTTGGCGGCCGCCGGCATCACCTATGTGGTAGGTCATGCCTTGGGAACGGTGTTGGCGGGCTAATTGGCACAGTAGCTCACGGTTTGCATGATTTGAGGCAAAGCATGTCCAAGGTTCTCGATTTAGCCGTTGATCTCATCCGCCGCCCTTCGGTGACGCCGCACGATGCCGGCTGCCAGGCAGTGATCGGCGAACGCCTGGAGGCTGCAGGCTTCCAGGTGCAGCACCTGCGCTTTGGCGAAGTCGACAATCTGTGGGCTACGCATGGCAAGGGCGGTCCGCTGCTGATGTTCCTGGGCCACACCGATGTGGTGCCTACCGGGCCGGTCGAGGGATGGGCGAGCGATCCGTTTGAGCCGGCGATACGCGATGGCCTTCTATACGGCCGTGGCGCGGCGGATATGAAAGGTTCGGTGGCGGCGATGGTGGTGGCGCTGGAAGCCTTCGTGGCCTCGCATCCCGCTCACAGCGGTCGAGTTGGTTTGCTGTTGACCAGCGACGAGGAAGGGCCGACCAATCTCGACGGCGTGCGTCGCGTGGCCGAGCATTTTCGTGCCACGGGCGAGCGCGTCGACTGGTGCGTGGTGGGTGAGCCGTCGTCGAAAGAGCAGCTCGGCGACCTGATACGCGTGGGGCGCCGCGGTTCGCTTTCCGGCACGCTGGTCGTGTGTGGCATCCAGGGGCATGTGGCTTACCCGGAGAAGGCGCGCAATCCCATCCATGCGTTTGCTCCCGCACTGGCAGCACTGGCGGCGGAGCGTTGGGACGAAGGCAACCGGGACTTCCCACCTACTTCGTTCCAGGTATCCAACCTCAATGCGGGTACGGGCGCCAACAACGTGATCCCCGGCACGCTCACGGCCTTGATCAACTTCCGCTACAGCACAGCCAGTCGCGCCGCGGATCTGCGCACGCGCACCGAAGCCATCCTCGACAAGCACGGCGTGGATTGGCAGATCGAATGGTCGCTGTCGGGCGAACCGTTTCTCACGCCGCCGGGCGGCGCGGTGCGCGATGCGGTGATTTCGGTATGCCGTGAGTTGTGCGGCATCGCACCGGAAGAGAGCACAGGCGGCGGTACCTCCGATGGCCGCTTCATTGCGCCGCTGGGCGCCGAAGTAGTGGAGCTGGGGCCGGTGAACGCCACCATTCACAAGGTGGACGAATGCGTGTCGGTGGCTGATCTGGAGAAGCTGCCGTCGCTTTACGAGGCGATTTGCGCACGCCTCTTGCGTTGACGCTGGCTTCCAGCATGGCGCATTGAAAAAGCCGCCCTGAGGCGGCTTTTTCGCGTTTAAGACTTGGTGGGCACCAGTGTCAGCGTGTGCTGGTCAGGCCCCGGCAGCAACGGTGTCGGCCGACCGTTGACCCAATCCTCCTCGCCTGCACCGTGATACGGCGACAGCGGGTTGTCGCTCTGGCCGCCGGGCATGTGGAGGATGCTCTGCGCTTCATGGCCGGGCATGGCATCGAGACGCTCGGAGGCGCCAAAGCCGGGCGAGACGACCCGCGGCATATTGTGATCGCCAGCCACGGGCTCGTCGGGCATGTCCAGGTAGCGGCCGAGGAAGTCGGGCAGGGCGCGCGACAGCGGATGGCGGATGGCCGTTCGGTTGTATTCGCCCCAGGTGCGCGCCGCCAGGCCGCCGGGCTGCTTGCCAAGCTCGTCGGCCACGTCGTGCGCAGCGGCGTTGAGCAGGGCGTTCCAGTTGTCGTAGGCCGGATCGAGCAGGTTGGCGGGACGGTCGCGCAGCAGGGTCCACACGGCTGCCTCGGTGTCGACCAGACCGGGCCAGGCGAAGTCCTCGTGCCTGGCCTTCACCTGGGCGACGAACGGCGCCAGCACTTTTTCCTTCACCTTGTCGCGGAACGCGCGCACCAGGCGATAGTCGACGCTGTCCGTCGCGGCGCGGCCCGCCCAGCTGGCCGTGAGCTGGCGCAGCTGTTCCAGCCCGGGGTCATGCGTGCCCGCCAGCGTGTCCTGCAGCAGGCGCTGCCAGCGCGTGAGCAGCACGGCGCGGTTGTCCAGTTGCACATCGAGCATATTGCCCGGGGTGAAGCTGTTGCGCGCACGCAGGTCGTCGCGGATCTGCTGCGCACGCGCGCCCAGGTCGTGGCCGCCGTTGCCGAGCAGTTCGAGTTCGGCGCCGTCGACGGTGCGGTTGTTGGCCGTCCACAAACGGCCATCGGCGGGATCTTCAACGCGCGGATACTGCGAGGCCTCGGCACATCCCAGCCAGCCCGTATCGGCGGTCGACCAGTCGGCGGGCAGCTGCGCGTCGTAGCCCTTGCGCAGCGGAATGCAGGTGCCGGTGACGGTCCAGCCGATATGGCCGGCACTGTCGCCCACCAGCAGGTTCTGCGGCGGCATGCCCATGCCGGGGGCGAGATCGAGCGCGGCATGCGCACTGTCGACGTGCTCCAGCTGCATCACGCCCAGGTTGTAGCCGCGCGGACGATCGCCGATCCAGGCCAGCGCCAGCGGCGTGCCGTCGATGTCCTTGCCCATGACCGGACCCCAGCGCGTCGCTTCCACTTTCAGCGTCTGGTCGGGCGCGTCCTTGATGTGGATGACTTCGTCGTGGGTTTCGAGCGCGGCCCAGCCTTCGGGCACCTTGTAGCGCGAGGCGTCGTTGGGATCGCGCTGCACGCGTACCCAGTCCGCCCAGTCGCCGTAGCTGTTGGTGAAGCCCCAGGCCACCTGGCCGTTCGAGCCGACCACCAGTGCAGGCGTACCCGGCAGCGACACGCCGTTGGCATCGCGCTGGCCGCCCGGCGCCGTGGCATCGGGATAGCGCAGGCGCACGCGGTACCAGATATTGGGCACGCGCAGCGTCAGATGCATGTCGTTTGCCACGATGGCGGCGCCCGATTCGGTGAGGCTGCCTGCGACGGCGAAGTTGTTGCTGCCCGGTCGCGCGGCATCCAGCGCGGGGAGCAAGGCGGCGGTCAGAGCCGTCTTGTCGCCGGTGGTGGACGGTGCGGCTTTGCGCAGGTCGAACACGTCCGCGCCGGGAATCACCGGCGGATGCGAGAGGTCACCCTGCAATGGTGCTTCCCAATCCGGATCGGGCGAGAGCAGGAAATCGGCTACTGGCGCGGGCAAGGCATCACGCAGCTCGGCCATGTGCAATTCGCGATCGTTGCGGCCGTCGCCATTGAGATCCAGATACATCGCGGCAATCACCAGAAAGCTGTCCTCTGGGCGCCAAGCCTGCGGCTTCGCGTTGAGCAGCAGGTATTCCCACGGCTTGACGTGCAGGTGCGCGAGGCCGGCGTTCACGCCGGCGGCATACAGATCCAGCGTGCGCTTCTGCTCGGGCGGCAACGCGGCATAGGCGGCCTGCGCCACGCTGCGCAGGCGATGGCGACGATGATTGAGGTCGGTATCGAGCGCCTTGGCGCCCACCAGTTCCGACAGCTCGCCTGCGGGCAGGCGACGCATCAGATCCATGGCGAAAAACCGCTCCTGTCCGTGCACATAGCCCATGGCATAGGTGACGTCGTCACGACTCTTGCCTTGCAGCGTAGTGGTGCCGAGCGCATCGCGCGTGATGGCCACGGCATCGCTCAAGCCGTTGATCTGCACCTCCCCGTCGAGTTGCGCGCGGCTGCCTGCCAGCAGGAACCAGGCGGCGATGAAGACGCCCAGTACCAGCACCAACAAGGTGCCAAGCAGGTAACGGAGCCAGCGGAAACGGCGGGGTTGATTCATGGCGCGAGTGACTCGATGCGTTGGAAGAAAACCGCCAGCGTGCGCGGTCAGGGCGTGGTTGACGAGAACACCGCGAAAATGCCGGCATACGGCTTCACCATGAACGTGGGCGCGCCGGCATAGCCTTCACCTTCCACGTAAAACTGCGAAATGGTGCCGTCCAGGTAAAGCGCATCGCGGCAGCCGAGTTCTTCCTTGAACAGCCGCGCGAAGGTATGGAAATTCACCGGCGCCTCGCTCACCGCAAACACCACGTGGTGCGGCGTTTTTGCGCACACGCCGCTACGCCACTTGAGGCTGTTGGAGTCGTCGATGAACTGCTCGTTGAGCTTGCCGTCGATCACCAGCATGGGGCCGGACTGGCTGGCCCATTGCGCGGGCTTGCCGGCCGCCTTGAACGCCGCGCTGGTCTGCACGGCGGCGTGGCCGTCGGCATAGATGGCGAACACGCCATTGGGCAGCAACGAGAAATTGCCCGATGCCGGGTTGCCGTGCGCGAGGTTCAACGGCACGGCGGTCTTGCCGTTCTCCACATACAGGCCCAGTGGCGCAAACTGGCGGTCGTAGATGCCGGCGTTGGCGGCAAACAGCATGCGGCGGCTGTGCGTCATGCCCCATTGGCGCAGCGCGTTGATGGTGCCGAACGGCTCGCCGCTTTCCGGGTCCTTCCAGTGCAGGCTCAGCGATTCGCGTTTAAGGTCGATACTGACCACGCGGAAGTTCTGGTTGTCGAACACCGTCTCCCTGCTGGCCACGGCCTGCGCCTGGCGATCGCAGCCGGCCACCAGCGCCAGTGCCAGCAGCAGCCAGCACAGTGAGGGGCGCAGACGGGATGACGGACGGCCTGGAGCGGTGGACATGTCCTGATGGTCGCCGCCCGGGCCGGGCCGGCGCAAGCCCATGCAGATGCATCGGCAGAAATTTTGTCGCAGCGATTGCCTGACGGGTGGGCGACTGCCCGTACGAATCGAGCAGCGGCAACGGGTGCGTGACTATACTGGCCGCTTTCCTCCCCAGCACTGCAGCGTACCGATGCCCTACACCCCCATCGTGGCGACCCTCGGCTATGTGTTGTCGCCGGATCGTCGGCAAGTCCTGATGATTCACCGCAATTCGCGCCCGGACGACATGCACCTGGGCAAGTACAACGGCCTGGGCGGCAAGATGGAGCCGGGCGAAGACATTGCTGCCTGCATGCACCGCGAAATCCTCGAAGAGGCCGGCATCACCTGTGAGTCGATGTCGCTGCGCGGCACGCTCAATTGGCCGGGCTTTGGCAAGCAGGGTGAGGATTGGCTGGGCTTTATCTTCATCATCGATGGATTCAGCGGCACACCGCTGACTTCCAATCCGGAAGGGACGCTGGAGTGGGTGGCGGTAGATCGGTTGATGGAACTGCCGATGTGGGAGGGGGATCGCCATTTCCTGCCGCTGGTGTTTGACGAGGATCCTCGGCCGTTTCATGGGGTGATGCCGTACAAGGATTGACGAGGATCCTCGGCCGTTTCATGGGGTGATGCCGTACAAGGA
>NZ_JBFTRY010000121.1:0-10982 GCF_056399745.1 Dyella sp. 01N36 | reverse complement strand
GGCGTGCTCGATGCCGATGCGCGCGTCGATGTGGCGCGCTGCAAACCGCTGCTTTCAGCGGCGGGCGGCATGGGCGTGACCTTCCACCGCKCGTTCGATATGACGCGTGATCTGCCTCGGGCGCTGGAGGATGTCGTGGCCTTGGGGGCGGAGCGCGTGCTCACTTCCGGCGGTGCGATAGCGGCCATCGACGGGGCCGATACGCTTCGCCAGCTGATCGACCAGGCGGCCGGCCGCATCGTGGTGATGCCGGGTGCAGGTGTTCGGGCCGCCAATATCGCTGAGCTTGCCAAGGCGACCGGCGCATCGGAACTCCACGCTTCGGCCAAGGGCATGCTGCCGTCGGGCATGCGTTGGAGCAATCCGGCCTTGACCGATATGGCCGCTGGCGAGGTCCGCAGCGACGTGGATGAAGTGCACGCCCTGGTTGCTGCGCTCCACTCGAAGGCCTGATTTGCTGTCATTCAGACCGATGGCGCCTTAAGCTCGAACCGCGTCACCCTTCCTCCAGAGAGTCCACGGCATGGATGAGCGGAGCAGGCGAGGTGTTCGAGCGGCCCCGGCGCCGGGCGTGCGGCCATGAGTGCGCCGCAGGAGACTGCCGCCTCGGCGACGCTCCTCCTGGGCCGCTGGCCCCGTTTGCTGTCCACCGCGGCTGTCATCGTGGCCGCCACCATCTTCGGCCTGAGCTATAGCCTCTCCGCCCCGCTGATCGCCATGAGCCTGGCGGCGAGCGGGCACTCCGGCAGTTACATCGGCCTCAACGCGGCCATGCATGCGCTGGGCGTGTTGCTGATCGCGCCCGTGATGCCGACCCTCGCCGCACGCTTCGGCGCTCGGACACTGGCCGTGGCGGCCCTGGTGGTCACGGCCGTCGTGCTGGCTGCGTTCGCACGAGTCACTGACGTGRCRTGGTGGTTTCCSATGCGCGTGGTGCTCGGCATGGCTGCCGAAGTCCTATTCGTAATGTCGGAAACCTGGACCAACGTGCTCAGCACCGAGCAGGCACGCGGTCGCACCATGGCCGTCTATACCGCCGCGCTCTCGCTGGGCATGGTGCTGGGGCCGGCCTTGCTGTCGGTGCTGGGCGTGGATGCGGGTGCTTATCTCGCCGGTGCGGCCATCGCGCTGGCGGCGGTGGCGTTCATCCTGCCGCCCTGGGTGGTGGCGCCCCGGCGCAGTGTGCCCGAGCGCGCGCAGCCCCTCCGCTATATGCGCCTGGCGCCGATTGCCTTGGCCACCACGGTGCTCAATGCAGGGGTAGAGACTGCCGGACTTTCCTTCATCTCGTTGTATGCCACGCAGCTGGGCTGGACACAGGCGCGTGCCATGCAGCTGATCTCGGTGTTGATGTTCGGCGCCATCGTGTTGCAGCTGCCCATTGGCTGGCTGGCCGACAAGGTCGACAAGCGGCGCCTGGTGCTGGCATTGGCCGCGATTTCCGCGCTGACGGCGTTGTTCTGGCCGTTCGCGTTGCGCGAGACATGGCTGGCGTTCGCCGTGGTGTTCGTGTGGGGTGGACTGTTCGTGGGCATCTACACCGTGATGCTGGCGATGGTGGGCAGTCGCTTCCAGGGCAACGATCTGGTGGGCGTCTATGCCGTGATGGGGCTGGCATGGGGCCTGGGCGCGCTGATGGGACCGACACTCGCGGGCGTAGCGATGGGCGTGAATGCGCTGTTCGGCTTGCCGGGCATCATTGCGCTGGGTTGCGCGGTGTTTGCGGTGTTCCTTGCGAGGTCGCGCAGCGAAACCTGAGGGGCGCCGCGTCCGCACGTGGTTCGAACGATGGAGTCGTCACATGGTGCAGTTGGGCTTGCTTCTATTGGGCAGCGATTTCATCCGGCGGCGCTGGCTGATTCTGGCCATCGGGGGCATCGCCTGGGCGGCGCTGGGCGTGGCGATCTTTATCGATGCGCTGGACAACGTGCTGTATTTCCCGGTGCACGTGTTCGGCTATCTGCTGGTGGTCGAGGCCGTGGTCACGCTGGCAGTGTCCTCGCCCCGGCCCGGTACCTCGGCTGCACTGCGCAAGGCGCGCGGCGTAGTGTTCCTGATCCTCGGCTTGTTGATCGTCGACCCGCATCATGCGGCGAGCGTGATCCTGGCGATGGCCTTCGGTCTCGCTTTCCTGCTCGATGGCATCTTCCGGATCGCAGCGGCGCTGGTGGTGCGCTTTCGCGGTTGGCGGCTGTCGTTGCTCACCGGTCTGCTCGAGGTGGGCTTTGCGGTTTTCATGGTCGAGCCGTATCCGACGTTCTACGCGGGCACGGTGCCGTACTGCATCGGCATGGGACTTTTCCTCTCCGGCTGCGGCATGTTCAGGCAGGCCTGGCGACTGAAGAAACTGCCCGATCATGCCGTGCTTTCGTGGCTGTTGATGCGTGACATGCCGGTTGCCGATGCGGGCTTCACGCCCGAACTGCTGGATGAGGCCGCGGGCGACCTGGTCGTTTACGTGTGGACGCCGACGGGCTCCGTCGACGACGCCGTGCCACAGCCGCTGGTGGATCGCTATATCGCTGCGGTGGATGCGAAAGGAGTGATTTCCACGGGGCACGCGGCGCTGGGGTGCCCGCCCGATGTGTACGTCAGTCATTATCCGGCTGTCGAAATCGATCGCTCCAGCGGCGATTTCACCCGCATGCTGCGCGCCACTGCGATCAACGACGTGCCTGGAAAATTCCAGCCCAGCTATGCGCAGGAATCCGCCGGCTGGTGCGAATCGAACGCGGAAGTGCGTTTTGATCGCTACGACCGCCAACGCCTGCTGGCGTTCTGGAAGCGCTACCGCGAAGACGCCACGTACAACCTGACCAGCCGCAATTGCAGCAGCACGGTGGCGCATTGTCTGGAGGCCGCGCTGGAAGGATCGTCGGCAAAACGCGGCTTCCTTCGAACCATGGTCAATCCGGAACTCTGGGTCGCCGCCCAATTGCGCAAGCGCGCCGAGGCTATGGCCTGGACCCCGGGATTCGTGCTTGATTACGCCCGCGCACTCAAGGCCGCCATCCATCCCACGCCGCTGGGGTGGTACACGTTGATCGCGTCAATCAAACGCTTCTGGCGTTACGCGCGGATGATCCGTCGCGGTGAGCCGATGAGCGCCGCGTCATTAGGTGACAAAACGAGCATTCACGCTGAGCGCAAGCGCTCGATCGAGTGATGCCTCAGGCAGTGAACTGCAGCCTCGCCAGTTCCGCGTAGAGACCGCCTTCGGCCAGCAGGCTTTGATGCGTGCCCTGGGCCACGATGCGGCCGCCGTCCATCACCACGATGCGATCGGCGCGTTGCACGGTAGCGAGGCGGTGGGCGATGACGAGGGTGGTGCGGCCTTTTTCGAGACGCTCCAGCGCCTGCTGGATGGCGGCTTCGGATTGGGCATCGAGCGCGGAGGTGGCTTCGTCCAGCAGGAGCAGCGGTGCGTCGCGCAGGATGGCGCGGGCGATCGCGATGCGCTGGCGTTGGCCGCCGGACAGGCGTACGCCGCGCTCGCCGAGTTCCTCGCCGTAGCCCTTGCCCATCGCCATGATGAAGTCGTGCGCTTCGGCAGCGCGGGCGGCATCGCGCACTTCCTCATCGTCGGCATCCTGGCGACCGAAGCGGATATTCTCGGCCGCGCTGCCGCCGAAGATCACCGTTTCCTGCGGCACCAGTGCGATGGCGCCGCGCAGTTCGGGCAGGGCGAGTGCGCGCAGATCGATGCCATCGAGTGTGATGCGTCCGCTCTGCGGATCGTAGAAGCGCAGCAGCAAGGCGAACACCGTGCTCTTGCCCGCTCCGGAAGGCCCAACCAGCGCCACGGTCTCACCGGGGCGAATGCTCAGGTCGAAGTCGTGTAGCGCAGGTGCGTCGGGTCGGGACGGGTAATGGAACTGGATGTGTTCGAAGCGCAAGGCGCCTTCCATCGGACGAGGCAGGAACGTGGGTTGCGCGGGGCTGGTGATCTCTGCGCGCTCTTCGAATAGTTCGCCAATGCGTTCCATCGCGCCTGCCGCACGCAGCACGTCGCCCCATACCTCGGAAAGCCCGGCGAGCGAACCGGCCGCGAGAAACGCGTAGATCACGAACTGCGCGAGCACGCCGACATCGAGCGTGCCGGCCAGCACATCACGCGCGCCGGCCCACAGCACCAGCGCGATGGCGCCGAAGAACAGCACGATGACGGTCGCCGTGAGGATCGATCGCATGCCGATGCGTTGCCGGGCGGTGGCGAGCGCGCGGGCGATGGCGCCGCCGTAACGCGCACTTTCGATATCCTCGCGCGCATACGCCTTGACCGCTGGCGCGGCGTTGAGCGTTTCATTGGCCACTGCCGCGGCATCGGCAAGCCGATCCTGGCTGGCGCGTGACAGCTTCTGCACGCGGCGACCGAAGACCAGGATGGGCAGCATCACGGCGGGAATCACCAGCGCGGTGAGGCCGGCCAGTCGGGGGCTGGTCCAGACCATCATGGCTGTGGCGCCCAGCAGCATCACGGCGCTGCGCAGCGCCACGGAGATGCCCGAGCCGATCAGCGCCTGGATGACTTCGGTGTCGGTGCCAAGGCGCGAGATAAGTTCGCCCACGCGGCTGCGCTCGAAAAAGCCCACATCGAGGCGGATCACATGCGCATAAAGTTGAGAGCGCAGCGATGCCAGCGAACGCTCGCCCAGCAAGGCGATGCAGTAGTAGCGCGCCGCCGTGGCAAACGCCAACACCAGGGCCACGCCAAACAAGCCCAGGAAGGTGGCATTGATGGTGGCGAGGCTGGAATGGCCAAAGCCCTGGTCGATCATGTGCCGCACGGCCATCGGCAACACCAGCGTGGCGCTCGAGGAGATCGCCAGAAACACCAGCCACCCGCCGGCCAGCGCGCGATGGGGTCGCACGAACGGCCACAGCTGCATCAGGGTGCCAATGCGACGTGCAGGGCGCTGAGTGTCGGCGGTTTCGCTCATGAGTTCTCGTCGTCGGCATCCGCGCCGGGCTGGCGCATCTGTTTGAAGGTGGGGCGACTCGCGCCTGATTCAATCCAGGCGGCGTGCACGGTGACGGCCTCGGCTGAGGTCGTTGACCAGCGCCTGTGCCTCGTCGGCATGCCTGTCGGGCAGCTGGATCTCCAGCGCGACCCCTTGCGCATCGAAGCTTTCCTGCACGATCTCGGCGTCGAACTCGCGCAGGCGGGCCTTGAGCAAGGCCAGTTCGGCGAAGTCGCAACGCAGGCCCAGTCGCGCCATGGCAACCAGGGGAACGCGATCGGCGCGACGCAGGCACTCCGCAGCCGTGCCACCGTAGGCGCGCACGAGTCCGCCGGCGCCCAGCTTGATGCCGCCATACCAACGCGTGACGACCACCACGGCGCGATCGATACCCTGGCCTTCGATGGCTTGAAGCATCGGGCGTCCCGCGGTGCCACCCGGCTCGCCGTCATCGTTGAAGCGATAGTCCTGGCCGATGCGGTAGGCCCAGCAGTTGTGCGTCGCTGCCGGATCGCTCACCTGGCGTACGAAGGCCAGCGCCTGTTCGGGCGTCTGTACGGGTGCCGCCTGGGCCAGGAACCGACTCTTCTTGATGTCCTCGCTGTGCTGGCAGGCAGCGGCAAGGGTATGCAGCGGATCACTCATGGTCGGGCAGTTGCGCTCGCAGGTCGTCGGGCAAGGGCACGTCCGGGTGTGTCTGCTGGAAGGTGGTCAGCCGCTGCACGCCTTCATCGTGGCGATGCAGGGCGAACAGCTGGCGGATCTTCTCCAGCTCTTGGGCTGGCGTATCGGCCGCGTTGGCTGCCGTACTGTCCGGCGAAACGGCGGGGGCAGACATGTCCTTCATCGCCGTTGCGCGCTGGCTGAGCGCGCCGGTGGCAGCCGTGGCTCGCATCGCAGCCTGCGGTGCATAAGCGGATGGGGCGGCTTGCGCGACGGGCGCARGTGCTGCCGGCGGCGGCGCCGCCGCCATGCGGTCCTCGTTGATGGCTGCCAGCGGTGCCGCTTCCGTCTCGGAGGTGGGTGGTTGCGCAGTCGCGGCGACCGGCGCCACCACTTTCGGCTTCATGGCGGAACGGATGTTTTCCCGCTTCGCTGCCGTCGGCGCCGCGATGCGCGTCGCCGGAGCTGCAGCCGCCAAGGGTGCGGCAGGGGTGTTGACGACCTGCGCATCGCTTGGACTGGACGCCGCCTGCGCCGGTTCGGATGCGGGCGCCGCGCTGACGGCAACAGCGCGCGAAGCAGGGCCCTGCGGCACGCTCGCGGGTTGTTGCACCATGCGCCAGCCCAGCCCGGCAGCCACGACCAGGACGGCCACACTGGCAACGGCTACCGGCCAGCGCGTCACACCGCTGCGCTTGTCGGCGCGCACGGCGTCGGCCGCCGCGCGCTGGATCGCGCCATCGAGGGCGGGCGATGGTTCCTTGCGCGGCAGGCTGCGATAGAGCGACTTGAGCTCGTCTTCGCCGGGCAGCGCGTCGTTGTCGTGGTCGTGCGTATTCATTCGGCCAACTGTTCGCGCAAACGGTTCATGGCATAGCGCAGGCGCGACTTGGCAGTCTCGCGTCCCACGCCGGTGACTTCGGCAATCTCCTCCACGCTCAGTTCGTTTTCCAGGCGCAGCAGCACCGCGGTGCGCTGCTCATCGGGCAGTTGCTCGATCGCCAACTGCAGACGCCGGCGACGTTCGAACTCCGACAGCAGGTGCTCGGGTTGTTCGCGTTCCGGTGACGCGGTTACTTCGAATACCCGCTCGGCTTCCTCGCCGGTGGCGAGCGGGCGCTTGCGGCGGTAGCTGTCGATCAACAGGTTATGCGCGATCTGCAGTAGCCAGGTGGTGAATTTGGCTTGCGGCACATAGCGCGCGCGMGAGGCCACCACGCGACTCCAGGTCTCCTGGAAAAGCTCCTCGGCCAGCTGGGGATCGCGCGCCGCGCGCAGCAGGAATCGATAGAGTGCGGCCCGGTGCCGGGCGTAGAGCGCATTGAACGCCGCAGCCTCGCCCCTGGCATAGGCAAGCATCAGCGTCGCATCGTCGTCCACAGGGGCATCCATGGGCGGCGAGGTTAAGCCAAACCGGGGCTTGGGGTAAGCAGGCGGGTCAGTGGCAGGCGTCCATTGAAGTGTCGGGTTCAGGAAAGGTGGCTGCATTCCCATGTAACGCAGGCCATCGCCACTTGGGGTTTGGCCGTGCCCGGAGGTCAGGGGATGACGTCACCTGCTACAGGGTGCGAGAAATCCTCAGGCTCGCGTTGCTGGGTGAGCCGGAACACGCCTTCGCGCACGTGGCGTGGCAGCACCACGTCGAGCACGGTGGTCTGGTGCGGGGCGAGGATCAGGAACAGGTCGTCGCTGGAGGCCGAGCTGGCGATGGCGTGATGCACGAGTCCGGCCAGATCAGCCGGTTCGATCGTCGCGCTATAGGGCCGATGCCCGCTCATGGCGGCACGCAAGGTGCGCCGGCTGTTGTCCGGGTCGGCGACGCGTGCAGTGCCGGCCAGCAAGCCATGGTTGAGGAAGAACGTGATCACGTGTCCCTGCCGGCTGTTCGCCTGGCGGTCGAGCATGAAACCCTGTGGCATCCAGTCGGGGTTCGGCGGCAGGCCGGCCTCGAACAGCCAGCGTGCGCCAAGCAGCGGCTCACCCGCCTCGTCGGTGAGGCGAACCACCAGCATGCTGCGTGGATCGTGGATATGGACGCGGGGCGAGAACGGACCTACGGGCTCCTTTTCCACCCGCTCGGCGTCGCGCTGTGCATTTTGCGCATCGAAGGCGTCGCACAGTTGGTGGTAGCCGCCCACGTCGCGCACCTGCAGGCAGCGGAGCAGCGCGTCCACCGTCGCTTGCGGCGCGGCGGCCATCACGCCTTGCCCGAGGCCGGAGTGCGCTGCGCCCGGGATCAGCTTGAACGCGGTGCGCGGCGCGACCGTGGCATTGATGGCCAGCGTTGCGTCGTTGCTGCTGCCCTGGCGCGCGAGCACGGCGTGGCGCGCATTGAGATTGGCCGCCGCGATGCGTACGACGCCGTCCGATCCGTCTTCGCCGGTATAGCTGTTGATGTGGTCGTAGAGCGATCGATCAGGTCGGTCGCCGGTGAGCACGAAGAGGAACTGGCCGCGCTCGGCCGCATCATCGCCGTGGATATGATCGAGGTTGAGCGACAGCGATTCGCTGCTGCCCAGTTCCAGCCAGTCGAGTATGCGTTGCCCGGGTTCCACGCCACCGGCCCAGGCGCGCAGGCGGCTCAGCACGCCTTTGCCGAGTTGGGCGAGGGCGGAGCCGAAGTTCGCCGGCGCCAGCATCATCAGGTGGGTCAGGCGGATCGTGCTGAAGGCGTGCGGTCGTTCCCGCTGCGCGCGAAGCCACTCGCGCACGACGGGTCCGCCGGTGGAGTGGGTGATGCAAACGAAACTGGCGTCGTGCAGATGCAGGTCGCGCAGGGCGTGATCAAATCCACGCACGACGTCGGCCATGGTGACCACGTCATCGAAACTCACGTATTCCGATAGCCAGATGTCGGCCACCGCCAATGCGATGCCTGCGGATGCGGCCTGCGCCTGGAGACGCTGTGGCAGCAAACCATAGGTTGAAGTATTGGTGACGCTCCAGCCGTGCACGAAAACGAGTGTGGTCATGTACCGGTCCCTGCGGTGTCACATTGTCCGCTCGCCAGCATGCTGGCGTGTCCCCAGGCGACAGGTCGATCGACCCTGCGCTATCGCCTCGCCATAGCGTAAGGCCCTAAGATGCCATGCCTTTCCATGGAGCGGGGAATCCGCATGCTGGCCGTTCTGTTCGTGCTGCTGCTGTTGATCGTGTGGCTGTATCGCCTGCGCTGGCGCAAGACCGCGCGCGCGCTGTTGATCGCGAGCCTGCTGCTGTTCTTCGGCATCGGTTGCGGCGCACTGCCACGCTGGCTTTCCGACGGGCTGCAAGCGCCATACGAAGTCGATCCGGCGATTGCGTGGACGCCGCGCAATGCCATCGTGGTGCTTGGCGCGGGCACGGCGGTGGACGAAGGCCATCCGTTGCAACCTTCCTATTTCGTCAATGGTCGCCTGTTGCGTGCCGCCCAGCTTTATAGCGCGTGCAAATCCGCCGGCAAGGAGTGCCGCCTGGTGGTGAGCGGTGGCGATTCGCAAGACCACGGCGAGGCCGAGGCGGTGGTGTATGGCCGGGCACTTCGCGCGCTCGGCATTCCCGCGGCGGATTTGTCGATTGAATCGCGCAGCATGAGCACGTGGCAGAACGCGCAGTTCAGCCGTCCGATCCTCGCCGAGTACGCGCCGCAGCACATCGTGCTGGTGACCTCTGGCATTCACCTGCGTCGATCGCTGTTGTACTTCGCGCACTTCGGCATCGTGCCGCAGCCGGTGGCCGGCGACTGGGTCAATGCGCGCAGGGAACTGGCGCCCGACTCGTGGAACTTCATGCTGATGGATGCCTCGCTGCACGAGTACCTGGGCATCCTGCGTTACCGGGTCTACAACGTGCTGGGCTGGAATGCCCCGAAGGCGCCGCCGCTGGGTGCCTGAAGCGCCTGATAGCCGTTCATTTTCCAGCCAGCTACTGAGCGCGTATCGGCGTAACCTTGCGCGGCTTACTCACGCCGGTCGCTTCCATGCCCTCCGAACTGCCCACCGATCCGCACTCGCGTGCGGCGCTTCCGCTTGCCCCTTCGCTGGATCGGACGCTGACCGCGGCGCACATGCCGCGCCAATTTCGTCCGCTGGAGCGGCGCGTGCTGTGGATCTGTCTGCTCGCCATGCTGCTGGGATCGGCGGTGGCGCTGGTGGCGCGGTTACTGACCGCGTTGATCGGACTGGTTACCAACCTCGCTTTTTACGGGCGCCTCAGTACGGAATTCAGCAGCCCGGCAGGCAATCATCTGGGCCTGTGGGTGATTGCGGTGCCGGTGGTCGGTGGCCTGATCGTCGGCGCGATGGCGCGCTGGGGTTCGCGTGCCATTCGTGGTCACGGCATTCCCGAAGCGATGGAGCAGGTGTTGCTCAATGAAAGCCGGATTCCGCCGCGCATCACCTGGCTGAAACCGGTGTCGTCCGCCATTGCCATCGGCACCGGTGGTCCGTTCGGCGCCGAAGGACCGATCATCGCCACCGGCGGTGCATTGGGGTCATTGATCGGCCAGCTGTTGCGCGTCACGGCGGACGAGCGCAAGACACTATTGGCGGCCGGCGCCGCGGCAGGCATGGCCGCGGTGTTCTCCGCGCCGATCTCGTCCGTGTTGCTGGCGATCGAATTGCTGTTGTTCGAACGTCGCGCGCGTTCGCTGATTCCGGTAGCGCTGGCGGCGGTGATGGGCACAGCAGTTCGCTACCTGCTGGAAGGCAATGAACCGATGTTCCCGATGCCCGCCATCGCCACGCCGGCACTCAGCGCCGTGGTGGCCTACATCGTCATGGGCATCGTCACGGGCGTGGTCAGCGTCGGCATCACCAAGCTCACCTACGCCATTGAAGACGGCTTCGAGAAACTGCCGATCCACTGGATGTGGTGGCCGGCCATCGGTGGCGTGGTGGTGGGCGTGGTGGGTTACTTCATGCCGGCCACGCTGGGTGTGGGCTACGGCAATATCGCGGCGCTGATTGCCGGGCAGGTCGGGTTTGCCGGCATGCTCGCGCTGTGTCTGATGAAGCTGCTGTCCTGGTCGGTGGCGCTGGGCAGTGGCACTTCCGGAGGTACGCTCGCGCCGCTGTTCACCATCGGCAGTGCGATGGGCGGCGTGCTCGGCCTGCTGTGCGTGGACTGGTTGCCATGGCTGCAGGTGGATCCGCGGGTGGCGGCGCTGGTGTGCATGGCGGCGATTTTCGCGGGGGCGTCGCGCGCCTTCCTCACCTCGGTCGTTTTTGCGTTCGAGACGACCCAGCAGCCGCACGGCCTGCTGCCCTTGCTCGGCGCCTGCGCGGCGGCATACCTGGTTTCGGGTTTGTTGATGCGGAACACCATCATGACGGAGAAGATCGTCCGTCGCGGCGTGCTCGTGCCGGACGAGTACACGGC
>NZ_JBFTRY010000120.1:0-11010 GCF_056399745.1 Dyella sp. 01N36 | reverse complement strand
GGGTGCGCTCCCACAATGGTTTCTATCGCCTTGTCAGTGCGCGCCGCCGGTAAGCTTCAACCCCAGCATCCCCAGCACCACCAGCCCTACGCAGGCCAGCCGCAACGGCGAGGCCGAATCGCCAAACAGCACGATGCCGAGAATCACCGCGCCCACCGCACCGATACCGGTCCAGATCGCGTAAGCCGTACCGATCGGCAGGCTCTTCACCGCCATCGCAAGCAGCACGATGCTGGCGATCATCGCCGATGCCGTGATCACGCTCGGCCACAGCCGCGTAAAGCCTTCGGTGTATTTCAGTCCAATCGCCCAGACCACTTCGAGCAGTCCGGCGAGCATGAGATAAATCCAGGGCATGTGGCGCTCCTCTGGATGAGAGCAGGGCCGTCCCCGCTGAAAGCACTTGCGTGCGGGGCCGTCCCCGCAGACCGGTTCCATTGCAGAACCGGTCCCGCCATTTTACCGGCAACGCCTGAATGCAGCGTCAGGGCGTGAACTTGCTGCCTAGCTCGCGGGCTTCGCGGCGTGCCCGGGCCGAATGCACGATGCCAAAGATGCCGATGGCGATCCACGCCACCTCCATCAGCAACGCAGGCCAGTTGATCGCCACGCCAAACAGCAGCGACAACACCACGCCCAGCGCGCCAAACACGTTCATCAGCTGATAGACCAGGCCATTGCCGTGCAGCTTGCGCGCCTGCAACAACAGGAAGGACGACAGCACCAGCACCACGCCGATATAACCGGCCCAGTCATACCAGAAGAACGTCATCGCTTTTCACTCCTTTGTCGCAATGCCTCGAACAACACGATGCCCGTCGCCACGGACACGTTCAAACTTTCCATCACGCCCGGCATCGGAATCTGCGCCACGAAATCGCAGGTTTCACGCGTCAGGCGGCGCATGCCCTCGCCTTCGCTGCCCAGCACGATGGCCACCGGGCCACGCATGTCGATGCTATAGACGGAGGTCTGTGTATCGCCGGCCAGGCCGGTGATCCACACGCCGGCATCTTTGAGCGTGCGCAGCGCACGGGCCAGATTGGTCGCAGCGATCAGCGGCACGCGATCGGCGCCGCCCGCCGAGGCGCGTCGCACCACGGGCGTCAGGCCGACGGCGCGATCCTTGGGCACGATCACCATGGTCGCGCCCGCCGCCGCCGCGCTGCGCAGGCAGGCGCCGAGGTTGTGCGGATCGGTGACGCCATCGAGCACCAGCACTAGCGCGTTCTGCCCGGCCTCGGTGAGAAGCCGCTCGATGTCGTTTTCCGAAGCCATCGGCGGCGCTTCGTAACGCGCCACCACGCCCTGGTGGCGGGCCTCGCCCGACACGCGGTCGAGCTCATCGCGCGAGCGATGATGCACGGGAATATTCAAAGCCTTGGCGCGGGTCGCCAGCTCCTGCACGCGCGCGTTGCGCTGGCCTTGTTCCACCAGCACTTCGCGTACGCGCGCGGCGTCGTTGCTCAGCGCGCCTTCGACCGGGTTGATCCCGACGATCCAACTGTCACTCATCGTTTGCCTTTCTTCTTTCCAGCTGTCGGTGCGTTCGTGGTGTCTTTCGGCGCAGAGGCTTTCGCCTTGCGGCCCTGGGCGGCCGCCTTCGCCTTGGCGAAAGCCCCCTTGGCAGCGGCTTTGGCCTTGGCAAAGGTGCCCTTGCCAACCGGCGCCTTGTCGCCGTCACGTGTGGCGGACTTGCGATCCGCTGGCGGCAACGACGGCAGGGACGCCGCAGGAGTGGGATTATCGCGCGCCGAGGGGCGCTCCGTCCCGCGTTTGGCCTTGGGCAACGAGTAGCGATCCCCGGCTGCAGCGTAGTTGTAGCGGCGCTCGCCGCTGGGTGGGGCCACGCCCTCCTTGCCTTCCTTGCGCGGCGTGACCAGGCGGAAGTCGATCTTGCGGTCTTCCAGGCTCGCCCGCAGCACCTGCACGCGCACGTGATCGCCGAGGCGGAACTGCGCGCCGCTGCGCTCGCCCTTCAGCAGATGGCGCACCGGATCGAAGTGGTAGTAGTCGTTGGAAAGCTGGCTGATATGCACCAGCCCCGACACCTTCGAGTCGTCCAGTTCGACGAACAAGCCGAACGAGGTCACACCGGTGACGGTGCCGTCGAACTCGCTGCCCACATGCTTGGACATCCAGGCGCACTTGAAGCGCTCGTCCACATCGCGCTCGGCCTCTTCCGCACGACGCTCGCGCTGCGAGCAATGCACGGCCATCGCGGCCATCTCGCTCGGGGTATAGCTGTACGCGGTCGGCTTGCCGCCGGCAATGGCGTAGCGGATCGCGCGATGGACCAGCAGATCCGGATAGCGGCGGATCGGCGAGGTGAAGTGCGCGTACGCCTCCAGCGCCAGGCCGAAGTGGCCGCGGTTGTCCGGCTGATACGCCGCCATGCTCTGCGAGCGCAGCAGCACCGACTGAATCAGCTCGCGCTCGGGGCGGTCGTGCACCAGGCGGAGAATGTCTGCGTAGTCACCCGGCGTCACTTCCTCAACCGGCGGCATGCGCAGCTTGAATTCGCGCAGGAAGTTCTGCAGGTCTTCGTATTTCTCAGCCGGCGGGGGTTCGTGCGCACGGAACAGCGCGGGGATCTTTTTCTTTTCGAGGAACAAGGCCGCCTGCACGTTGGCGGCGATCATGCATTCCTCGATCAGCTTGTGCGCATCGTTGCGCTCGGTGGCGCCCATCGATTCCACTTCGCCGCGCTGGTCGAGGCGGAATTTCACCTCGGGCGTTTCAAAGTCGATCGCGCCACGGCGCTTGCGCTGCGCCGCCATCAGTTTGTAGAGGCCGTGCAGATGCTCGATCTGCGGCATCACATCGGCCAGCTCGTGGCGTGCATCGGCATCGTTGAGGCCAATGGCCTGCCACACGCGGTCGTAAGTGAGGCGCGCATGCGAACGCATCACCGCGTTGTAGAACTTCGAGCGGACCACCTCGCCTTCCTCATTGATCACCATGTCGCACACCATGCACAGGCGTTCGACCTTGGGGTTCAGCGAGCAGATGCCGTTGGACAGCGTCTCCGGCAGCATCGGCACCACGAAGCCGGGGAAATAGGTGGACGTGCTGCGCTCGTAGGCCTCCTTGTCGAGCGCCGAGCCCACCTTCACGTAATGCGAGACATCGGCGATGGCGACCACCAGGCGATAGCCACCGCCGCGCTTGGGCTCGGCAAATACCGCATCGTCGAAGTCGCGCGCRTCKKCGCCGTCGATGGTCACCAGCGGCAGCGAACGCAGATCCACCCTGCCCTCGCGCTCGGCGGCGGTCACCTGCGGCTCGACCTGGGCCGCGTCGCGTATCACAGCGTCGGGCCAGTCGTGCGGCAGGTCGTGGCTGGCGATCGCCATCTCGACCAGCAGCGACGGCTGCAGGCGTTCGCCGAGCACGGCACGGATCGCGCCCATCGGACCGCGATGCGGCGTCGGCGGATCGGTGATCTCGGCCACCACGATCTGGCCGGAACGGGCGCCCATGTCCTGGCCGGGCACGATCATCACGTCCTGGTGCACGCGGCGGTCATCGGGCGCGACCAGGGTGACGCCGTTTTCGATCACCACGCGACCGACCAGTCGCGGCGAGCGGCGCTGCAGTACTTCGACAATCGCGCCCTGCTTGCGACCGCGCCGGTCGATGCCGACCACGCTGGCCAGCACGCGGTCGCCGTGCAGCACGATGCGCATCTGCTGGGGCGAGAGATACAGATCATCGCCGCCACCATCCGGACGCAGGAAGCCGTAGCCCTCGGCGTTGGCCAGCACCACGCCCTGGATCAGGTCCAGCTTGTTGGCCGGCGCATAGCCGCCGCGACGCCCCAGCAACAGTTGGCCGTCGCGCACCATGGCGCCGAGGCGCTTGCGCAGGGCATTGAGTTCGTATTCGTCAAACAGCGACAGCGCTTCGGCCATGCGCGCTTCGGTCAGCAATTCGCCGCGTTGTTCGAGCAGCGCGAGGATGGCCTCGCGGCTGGGGATGGGGCGCTCGTAACGCTGCGCTTCGCGCTCCGCGTGCGGGTCACCCACCACGCCCTCGCGCGGGCGGCTCGGTTCCACCGCCGAGCGCCGGCCGCGGCCACTGCCGCTCTTGGCGCTCTTGGGCGCGGGCGCCTTGGAACCCGGCTCCGGCTTGCTGCTGCGCGGTTCTTTTTTTCTGGTCACTTCCTATGCCTTTTTAGTTGGTTTTATGGGGCTTGCGGACTCGAGGCGTGTCGGTCCGGAAAAAATCCGTGAAAGGATAGTTGACAACCCACCGACACATGCCTAATCTACGCGGCTCACGCAGCCCAAAAAGCTCACGTGACACCTGCCCAGGTGGCGGAATTGGTAGACGCACTAGTTTCAGGTACTAGCGGGTAAAACCGTGGAGGTTCGAGTCCTCTCCTGGGCACCAATTGTAGACGAAGCCCGCAGCGATGCGGGCTTTTTCGTGTCTGGCGTTTACATGCGCATGCGACACGCCACGCGCATTCACCCAGTCACGCGCAGCGCGTGCAGTCCACCTGCGAGCGAATACACGTTCTGCCTGCCTTCGTCGCGCAACAGGCGCGCGGCATGCCCACTGCGACGGCCACTGGCGCAGACCAGCAGATAACGGCCCTCGATGAATTCTCCTGCCCGTTCGCCGACTTGAGCCGAGGGCACGTGCATCGCACCAGCGACCGGCATCGGATCGCTGACCAGCTCGTCGGCCTCGCGCACATCCACCAGCTGATAGCCGGCGGCGATGGCGTCGTCGAGTCGATCGAACGCCAGATCAATCTCCTGCTCGTCCACCGAACGGGCCAACGCGCGACGCGCCACCTCGATGCAACCGCCATGCGCGGCGCAGCCGTTGGCCATATCGATCGGCAAGTGCTGGATGCTCAGGTCGATCAGATTCACCAGCGACAATGCGCCAGCGTTCGGCTGCGGCAAGCCGAGCAGATATTTCAGCGCTTCAGTGGCCTGCATCGCACCCAGCACGCCGGGCACCGGACCGAGCACGCCTGACAGCACGCAACTGCCTACCGATTCCGGCGATGGCTCCTGCGGCCACAGGCAACGCAGACAGGGCGCACCCGCTTTGGCCGCCACGAACTGCAGCTGGCCTTCGTATTGATAAATGCTGGCCAGGATCAAAGGCGTGCCGCTGATCACGGCGGCGTCGCTGCTGAGATAGCGGCTGCGCATATCGTCGGTGCATTCGATTACCAGATCGAACTGGCCAAACACATCGACTGCATTGCCGGCATCCAGCGGCTGTGTCCACACCTGCACTTTCACCGTCGGATTGAGCGCCGTCACGCGGCGCGAAGCGAGCTCGGCCTTCAACTGGCCGATGTCGTGCGCGTCGTACATGGTCTGCCGATGCAGGTTGCTCGCATCCAGGCGATCGCCATCCACGATGCCGAGCGTGCCGATGCCCGCACCGGCGAGATAACTGATCACCGGACAGCCCAGACCACCGGCGCCGATCACCAGCGCGCGTGAGGATGCGAGCTTTGCCTGCCCTGCTTCGCCAACTTCGCGCAGCCGCGTCTGGCGCGAATAGTCGGGAACGAAGGGTGCGGCATGCGCATGGCGATGATGGTGATGAGCTTCGTGCTCATGCTCGCGGTAGACATGCGTGCAGGCGACCCAGTCCGATTCACCGGTAACGTAGTGTTCCTTCTTCCAGATCGGCAGCCGGTGCTTGATCTCATCGATGATGTAGCGACAGGCGCGAAACGCTTCGTCGCGGTGTGGCGCGGAGGCGCCGACCCATACCGCCATATCGCCGATCTTCAAATCACCTGTGCGATGCACGCAGCGCGCGTCGGTGACGCCGTAGCGCTCGATGGCTTCGGCGACGATGCGCTCGCCTTCGGCGATGGCGAGTTCCGCATAGGCCTCGTAGGACAGCCCGTCGACTTCGCGCCCTTCGTTGCTGTTGCGCACCCAGCCTTCAAACGCGCAATAGCCGCCGCTGGCCGGATGGCGCAGGCGGTCGCGCTGGCCAGTGGTATCGACGATCGTGCTGGCAAGTTCGAAACGACTCATCCGCCAGCCACCGGTGGGATGAAGACGATGGTGTCGCCATCGCGCAGCGGACGCTCCCATCCGCTGAACTGGGCATTGACCGCCACCTTGAGTGCATCGGCCGCCAGCGAGAAGCCTCGGGCGATACGCAGCTCCTCATACAGCTCGCGCAGCGAACCCGCCATGGTATCGACCTGCTCCGCACTGGTGCCGGCCTGCTCGCGCAGTTGCGCGTAGTACTGGAGGTTCACCACCGTCATGCCAAAGACTCCAGACGTTGCTGCATGGCTTGCCGTTCCTCGGGTGTATTGACGTTGTCCAGCGCATCGCCTGGCGCGGGCAACAAGATGATGTTCGATTGCATCAGCGCCTTGCGCGGGCAATAGCTGCCGTTCTCGTAGCGCTGCCGCAGCAGTGCGTGGCTGCGTGGTTCCCAGATGGCGCACAGCGGTTCGGGAAGACCGTCATGGCTGCTGGCGAACACAGTGGCATCGGCTTGCGGATCGCGCGCGTCGATCAGGCGACGCAGCGTGTCGTTGTCCAGCAACGGCAGGTCGCAGGCCAGGACCAGCCATGCGGCATCGGGATGACGTTCCTGGGCGGAGAGGATGCCGGCGACCGGCCCCACCGCGTCGTAGCTGTCCACGATTTGCGGCAGCGTGACGCGCAAGGCGTCGTCGCGCTGGCTCTCGCGCACCGACACAAACGCGCGCTCGGTCACCGATTCAAGCAATCGCCACGCGCGCAATAACTGCGGCTCGCCCTGATAGTCCAGCGCGGCCTTGTCCTGGCGCATGCGCTGGCTCGCGCCGCCGCTCAAAAGCAAACCGTAAAGCGGAGCCGGTGTGTCGCTCATGCTCGCTCCGTCGTCGAGAAATCCTGCTTGCCGCCGCTCTTGGCGACCAGCCGCACTTCCTGGATGACGATGTCGTGCGACATCGCCTTGCACATGTCGTAAATGGTCAGCGCAGCGATGCTGGCGCCGGTGAGCGCCTCCATTTCCACCCCGGTGCGGCCGTTGCAGGACACGGTGCAGTCGATCAGTGCGTGCACGCCTTCCATGCGAATGCTGACGTCGCACTTGTCGATGCTCAGCGGGTGGCACAGCGGAATAAGTTGCGGCGTGGCCTTGGCGCCCATCACGCCGGCGATCTGCGCCACCGTGAGCACCGCGCCCTTGGGCGTGACATAGCCCGCCTCGTGCAGTCGCGCGGCCACCTCGGCAGGGAACGTCACCCGCGCGCTGGCCTGGGCCGAACGGCGCGTGATCGCCTTGGCGCCGACATCGACCATGCGCGGTTGCTGCTCGTCGTCGACGTGGGATAGCTGGGTGGGTATCGCTGTCACGAACAACTCCTGAGTCTGTCCCGATTATCGGTCCAGCGGCGGCGGCAAGGATGAAGAATTTGTGTTTCCCTCACCGTCATTCCGGCGCAGGCCGGAATCCAGTAGCGGTGAGTCGGCTTGTCGCCTGGCGCCCGCTGCGAAAATCGCAACGCGTCGCCACTGGATTCCGGCCTGCGCCGGAATGACGAGCAGGGTGGCCTGCATATTTCCAGCACCCTCACCCCCCGATGTAATGCATCTCGATCTTCCGTGGCGCCTTGCCATGGTGCTCCGCCCGCTCCTCGCTGTAGCGGTCGTGACGGCCCAGCCAGGTCTGGCGCAGCAGTTCGGTCAGCGCCTCGTCGCTGGCGCCCGCGCGCAAGGGGCCGCGCAGGTCGGCGCCCTGGGTGGCGAACAGGCAGGTGTAGAGCATGCCTTCGGACGACAGGCGTGCCCGCGTACAGCCGCCGCAGAACGGCTGGCTGATGGAGGAGATCATGCCGATCTCGCCGGCCCCGTCTTCGAAGCGATAGCGCGTCGCCACTTCACCGGCGTACTTGGGCAGCACGGCGCGCAACGGCCAGCGCGCGTGGATGCGCTGGACGAGCGTCGCCGAGGGCACCACGTCATCGGCGTGCCAGTCGTTGCGATTGCCCACGTCCATGTATTCGATGAAGCGCACCACGATGCCGCTGCCGCGAAAGCGTTCCAGCAGATCGATCACCGTGTGCTCGTTCACGCCGCGCTGCACCACCGTATTGAGTTTCACGCCGTGCGGAAAAGCGGCGTTCTGCGCGGCCTCGATGCCGGCAAGCACATCGTCCAGCGCGCCACGCCCGCCGCTCATGCGGTGGAACAGCGCGGGATCAAGCGTGTCGAGGCTGATGGTGACGCGGTCGAGGCCGGCATCGCGCAATTCGGCGGCGTGCCGCGCAAGCAGCACGCCGTTGGTGGTCAGCGCGAGATCGGTGATGCCATCGAGTCGGCGCAGCCGTTCCACCAGCTCGGCCAGATGCGGCCGCAGCAAGGGCTCGCCGCCGGTAAGGCGCAGCTTGCTCACCCCCAGCGTCGCCGCCAGCCGGCACAGGCGTTCGATCTCATCGAAGCTCAGGCGCTCGTCGTTGCGCAGGAAGTTGAAGTGCTCGCCATAGGTCGATTCGGGCATGCAATACGGGCAGCGGAAATTGCAGCGATCCATCACCGAAATGCGCAGGTCGTGCAGCGAACGGCCGAGCTGGTCGACCGGCCATGCCGAGGTCTGGTTGAGACTGTTGATCGCGCTCATCTCACCACCGATAAAACGCCGCCACGCTTCCCGCAGGCGCCTTGCCCTGGCCGGGCGGCAACTGCACGAATCCCTGCGTGCGCGGCAACGAGGAAAAATCACCCGAGGTCTTGGACGGTACCGGATACGCCATCAACCGTCCCTGAGCATCCGATTGCACGCGCGCTGGCATGAAGCTCGCCAGCTGCGGATTGACGTCCACGTCGCTGTCCAGGCAGACCCATTCCGGCGCCGGGGCGAGCAGACCCTGCGCGGCGAGCAACGCCGGGCGTGCATAGCGCGTGGCGCATACCAGCGCGGAGACCGGATTGCCGGGCAAGGCGAACACTGCCTGGCCGCGCGGACCGACGCCAAACCACATCGGCTTGCCTGGCTTTTGGGCAATGCGATGAAACACCTTGCGCACGCCTTGTGCCACCAGCGCCGCGGGCACATAGTCGCGCTGCCCCATCGAGACGCCGCCAGACAGCAGCAGCACATCATGGCGCTCCAGCAGATGGGCGATGCGCTCGCCGGTGACGGCCTCGTCGTCGACGATATGTTCCATCACCACGCGCGCGAACCCATCCAGCCGCAAGGCGGCGCGTACCGCGCTGTCGTTGGAGCGGCGGATCTGCCCTTCGCCCAGCGGCGCGCCCACCTCCACCAGTTCATCGCCGGTCGACACGATGGCGATCGACGGCATCACCGCCACCGCCACGGTCGCCACGCCGTTGGCCGCCAGCAAGGCCATTTCGGCCGGCCCCAGGCGCATGCCGGGCGACAGCAGCAGGCTGCCCTGTGCGCAATCGGCAGCGCGGCGATGGATGAACTGGCCGGCCACCGGTGCGCAGTCGTCGGACAGCACATAGTCCTCGCCATCGCGCCGCAGTTGCTCGATCGGAATCACGCCATCGGCACCCTCGGGCAGCATCGCGCCGGTGGTGATTTCAAGACAGTCGTTGCCGGAGGGCAGCACTTGCCTGCGCATGCCGGCCATCTGTGCGCCCGCTACGTGCAGGCGACGGGGCATGGCGGCGGACCAGCGGATCGCGATGCCATCCATCATCACGCGGTCGAACGGCGGATGATCGTGTTCGGCGTGCACCGGCTGTCGAAGTACCCGTCCCACCGCCTCGTCCAAGGGCACGCGCTCGCTGCCAAACGAGGGCATATGTTCGGCGATCAGGGCTTCGGCTTGGCTGACGCTGGTCAATTCGCTCATGGTTTGGATCATGCAAAGAAGGGTGACCGCATGGGGTCGAGCATAGCGCGCCTCTCAGATTCCCAGCGCAACGGCTTTCACCTGCGCCCAGGCGTTGCTGCCGGGCGGCAGGCCCAGCGCATGCCATGAACGCCGCGTGATGCGGGCCAGCAACAGGCAGCCGCCGGCGTCCAGTTGCACCAGCACCTGGGAGGAGTGTCCGGCGTCCACGGCCGCGACGATCCGGCACGGCAGCTGGTTGAGCGCACTGGTGCCGGTCTGCGGTGCGGTGCTCAACACCACGTCGCGGGCGCTGATGCGGCAGCGCAAACGCTGCCCCACGCGTTCGTGGCGATAGGGCAACCACAGGCGTCCGCCAGCAAAAGCCAGCTCGATCAGCTGGTCGTGGGCGTCGTAGGCGACCACCTCGCCTTCGATCACGGCTCCCACCGCATCGCCCAGGGCCGGCGGCAGGTCCAGCCGGGTCAAGGTGTCCTGCAGGCCGCCCTGCGCCACCACATGGCCCGCTTCCATCAGCACCAGATGGTCGGCCAGCCGGGCGACTTCGTCCACGTTGTGGCTCACGTAGATCATCGGCACCTGCAGCGTGGCATGCAGGGATTCCAGGCATTCCAGCAAGTCCGTGCGGGCCGGACCGTCGAGCGCGGACAGCGGCTCGTCGAACATCAGCAAGGCCGGATCCGAGAGCAGCGCACGCACCATCGACACACGCTGGCGCTCGCCGCCGGACAGGCCGTCGACGCGACGCTCCAGCAAGGGCCGCAAGCCGAAGCGGTCGATCAGTCCGTCGCGATCCAGATGCGCCGGGCGTCCGGCGCGGCGAAAACCAAAATCCAGATTGCCCGCCACCGAGTGATGGGTGAACAGACTGGCTTCCTGGAACACGTAACCGATGCGCCGTTTATGCGGCGGCACGAACACCCGATGGCTGCTGTCCTGCCACACCGTCTGCCCGAAACTCACCCGGCCGACGGCCTCGCGCTCCAGCCCGGCCATCGCGCGCAAACAACTGGTCTTGCCCGCGCCGGAGGGGCCGAACAAGGCGGTAATGCCCCGCGGCGGCAGGGTCAGCTCGAACTCKAACGCCAGCGCGCCGCGGCGCCAGGCGAGCTTGGCGTCGAGCCCCAGCTGGCTCTCGCCAGCCCGCTCAGACACGCGCCTGCCTCCGGGTACGCAACAGCGCCATGGCAAGC
>NZ_JBFTRY010000119.1:0-11046 GCF_056399745.1 Dyella sp. 01N36 | reverse complement strand
CGCGTGCGCTATGTGCTCGAGGCCGAAGTGAATCCGAAGATCGCCTCGCACGGCGGCCGCGTGAGCCTGCTGGAAGTGAACGCCAACGGCGTGGTGATCCTGCAGTTCGGCGGCGGCTGCCACGGTTGCGGCATGGTCGACGTCACGCTCAAGCACGGCGTGGAAAAGACCTTGCGAGAACGCGTGCCGGAAATCACCGAAGTGCGCGACGCCACCGATCATAGTGGCGGCAGCAATCCCTACTACAGCAAGAAAGAAGGGCAGTCCGCGCTAAGCTGATCAACAGCCGTCTGGACGTCCAAAAAAAAGGCCCGCGCGATGCGGGCCTTTTCACTATTGCGGTGTGGCTTACTTGTCGCCCTGGATATGACCTTGCAGCGTATCGAGCTTGGTCGGCAGGCTGGAGAAGTAGGCGGCAACGTCCTGGATGTCCTGGTCCGACAGCTGCGCCACGAAGCCCTTCATGATGGCGTTGTCGCGCTGACCGGTCTTGTACTCGTTGAGTGCCTGCTGCAGGTACATGTTGTACTGGCCGGCCAGGCGCGGGTACTGGGGATCGATCGAGTTGCCGTCGGTGCCGTGGCAGGCGAAGCAGGTGGCCGCCTTCTGCTTGCCGTTTTCGATATTGCCGGCAGCCAGCAGCTGGGTGGAAGCGAACGCCAGGACGGCGCCGAAGGAAAGCAGGGTGAGTGCACGATGCATGCGTTCGGGTCCTTGGCTTACTTGGCGAGGCTGGACAGGTAGGCGGCGATGTCCTGGATGTCCTGGTCGGACAGACTCTGCGCCTGGGCCATCATGGTCGGATGCTTGCGCTCGCCGGCCTTGTATTCGTGCAGTGCACTGATGATGTATTGCTGGTTCTGGCCGGCGATGCGCGGCACGGGATAGTTCGGATACGCGTTGGCGTAACCGGGTACGCCATGACAACCATTGCACGTATAGATCAACTTGCGTCCGGCAGCTTTATCACCCTCGGCATGCACGCTGGCAGTGGCGAAAAGAGCTGCGGCCACGGTCAGGCCAAGCAGTTGCAGTCGAGTCATCAGCATCGTCCCCACGATTCCGGCTGGTACATGGTGAAAGTCCCGGAAGTATAGTCGTAGCGTTCACGAACGGACAACATGTCGCAAGCCACTGATTCCAATCAGTGCAAGGTTTCACAGTAGCGGGGAGGTGCAGGCGCGCCCCCGCGCTGCGCAACGTCACACGCAAAGGACCGAGCATGAAAGGAAGGCTGGAAAATGCGGGAAAACGACGTGGCCTGAAGGCTGCGCTGACGATGGCGATGGCCTTGGGCGTCGCCTGGAGCGGGGCCCAGGCGCAGGCCGCACCCCCTGCGGCAGATTACCGCATCGTCGGCTATGTCTCCGATTCCCAGCCGTTGCCGCCGGTGAGTGCGCAGAAGCTCGACGTCATCAACTATGCGTTTGCGAAGGTGGACGTCAAAGGGGATGTGCAATTTCCCAGCCCCGTCGCAGGCCAGACGCTGGCGACCTTCACCGGTCTGCGCAAGATCAATCCCAACCTCAAGATCATCGTCTCCGTAGGCGGCTGGGGCGCGGACTTTTTCTCCGATGTGGCCTTGAGCGCCGACACGCGCCAGCGCATGGCCGAGAGCGTGGCCGCCTTCATCGAAAAATACGATGTGGATGGCGTGGATCTGGACTGGGAATACCCGACGCTGGCGGGCCCCGGCATCAGCCATCGCCCTGAGGACAAGCGCAATTTCAGCCTCTTGCTGGAAGCGTTGCGTGCCCGCCTGGACAAGCTGGGTGCGGCGCATCATGGCCGCCATTACTTGCTGACGATTGCTGCCGCCGACGGAGAGTTCGTGGCGGGCATCGAGCTGGAGCGCGTGTCGCGTTCGCTCGACTGGATCAACCTGATGACTTACGACTTCCACAACAGCCTGACGCCGACCACCGGGCATCACGCGGGGCTGCATCTGGCTGATATGGCTCCGGCGGACGATCGTGCGGGTGACAAGGCGGTGGCGCAGTTCCTTGCGGCGGGTGTGCCGGCGAAGAAGCTCAATCTTGGTGCGGCGTTCTATGGGCGCGCGTTCTCAGGTGTCGATCCGGCGCACGATGGTTTGCAGCAGAAGTACGCCAAGTACGCGGGCAGTCCTTCGTGGCAGGAGCTGGTGGCCAGTTATATCGACAAGAATGGCTATGTGCGCCATTGGGATGCGAAGGCGCAGGCGCCGTATTTGTGGAATGCCAAGACGCGGACGTTTGTTACTTATGAGGATCCGCAGTCGTTGCGGGCGAAGGTGGCGTTCGTCAAGGCGAAGGGGTTGGGTGGGGTGATGTATTGGGAGCAGAGTTTGGATCGGAATGAGGAGTTGTTGGGGGTGTTGGATGAGGCGTTGGGTCATCGCTGACTTTCGCTCTTCATCCTGGCGCAGATATCACTTGCTCCTGATCCCGGCGCAGGCCGGGATCCAGAGCCTCGGTTTCTGATTGTCGCGTTGACGCCAGGGTGCCGCCTACGCGGCGGGCGTTTCGATCGGCTGCCGCCGACCGAGTCACTTTTCTTTTGCTGGCCCAAAAGATCCCACGGGACTAGCTTCGCGTCGAAAGTAACCCAAAGAAAATGGCCTGATAACGCCCGCAGCATCGTGTTGGGATAAGCCCGAGCGCTCGAGGCGGGCCGTCAGGGGACAACCTCCGAGGGTACACAGGGGATACTTCAATGCGCTGCGCAACGCGCCCGAATCGCTGAGGACTTAAAGCGGGGGCTCGCTTCGCTTTGGCTTTTAGAGCGTCCCAATTCGAACTGGGTGCCGCGCCCGGCGCTCGTCTGTGGGAGCGCACCCTGTGCGCGACAGCCACGCTGGGGTGTACCGCTCCGTAGGTTTGTCGCGCACAGGGTGCGCTCCCACACGGTCTGCCGTTTCGGCTCGCTTAGAGCAAGCTCTTCACGATATGAATGCCGGCGGTGTATTCGCCGATGATCGTGCCCAGGCACACCAGGAAGAAGTTGAGCAGGGTGCGGGCGACGCGGTTGCTCCACCAGCCGCGCCAGTGGCCGATGTCGTCGCGTAGTGTTTCGAAATCGGCCACGCGCGGGCGGCGCACCCAGGCTTCCACCATCGCGCTGATGCCGCCGGAGGGAATGCCGGGGCGGAAGGGTTTGATCGGGCCGGCAATGAATGCGGCGAGCACGCTCAGGGGATGGGCACCGGCAATGATGGCGCCGATGGCGGAGAAGCCGCCGGTGTAGAGCACCCAGTCGCGCAAGGCGGCTGCACCCAGTGATGGGCTGCGGTAGAAGGCGAATCCAATGGCAATGAACACCGCCAACACCAGGCCAAGGGCCACCCACTTCGGCCACACCGACTTGGGCGGTGCTGCGGAGAGCGCGGCGGCTTCCGTCGCGGGATCGCTTTGCTGGGTGCGCAACTGTTCGCACAAACCCTTGAGGTGTCCGGCACCGATCACTACTAGCACACGACGGCCTTCGCCGTAACCCGACTGGGCGGCTTGTTCGCGCAAGCGCGCTGCCATGTACGCGTCGCGTTCGGCGATCAAGGCGCGATAGAGCGGCGCGGAGTTGGTGGCGAACTCACTGAAGGCGCTTTCCAGCATGTCGCCTTGCTTGAGTTTTTCGATTTCGGCTTCCTGGATATTCTCGCGTTCGAACACGCTGGCAATCAGGCCGCCCATCAGGCCGAAGCGCTGCCAGAAACCGACGCTATGCCAGGCACGACGCAGCGTGGTGCCGACTTCGCGATCCACCAGCCACACGGGCACGCCGCGTTGATCGGCGCCGTCCATGCCTGCTTTCATTTCTGCGCCGGGCTGGATGCCGTACTGCTCTGCAAGGCGCTTCTGGAACGAGGACAGCACCAGGCTGGCCGCGACCATGCCGGCCTTGCCCTGGCGGATCACCTGGAACAGATCCATCTGCTTGAACGCTTCGGGATCGCGCATGCCTTGGGCGCGGCTCTCGCAAAGCTCCACGGCGACGGCGTCGAAGGTTTCATGCGCGAGCAGCGCTTCCACTGCATCGACGCTGGTGCGCGATACGTGCGCCGTGCCTAGCACCACGTATTCCACGCCGTCGCGCGTGACGCGCTCGATCGGTTGGTCGCGCAGCACGGGCGGCAGGGAATCGGTGATGTCGGTCTGGCTCATGCGTGGTGTCGGTGTGGCTCAGGCGAAGACTGCGTGGAATGGCAGAGGCGCGAGACTGGTCGCGTCACCGTGGTATTAGTCGCGAAAACGCTTGAGCAGATCGCCGTACGCATCGATGCGACGATCGCGCAGGAACGGCCAGATGCGGCGGACGTGTTCGCTGCGCGCCATGTCGACATCGGCGATCAACAGTTCGCGGCCATCCGTACCGGCCTGCGCCAGGAATTCACCCTGGGGACCTGCGACGAAACTGGTGCCCCAGAACTGGATGCCGTTGCCCACGCCCGCCTTGTCGGCTTCGAAGCCGGTGCGGTTGCACGACAACAGCGGCAGGCCGTTGGCAACAGCATGTCCTCGTTGCACCGTGACCCAGGCTTCGCGCTGGCGATCCTTCTCGGCCTGGTCGTCCTGCGGGTCCCAGCCGATGGCGGTGGGATAGAGCAGCAGGTCGGCGCCGGCCAGCGCCATCAGGCGCGCGGCTTCCGGATACCACTGGTCCCAGCACACCAGCACGCCCAGGCGACCCACCGAGGTGTCGATCGGCTCGAAGCCGATGTCGCCCGGCGTGAAGTAAAACTTTTCGTAGAACGCCGGGTCGTCGGGGATATGCATCTTGCGGTATTTGCCCGCGATGGCTGCGGAGCGGTCAAACACCACGGCGGTGTTGTGGTACAGACCGGTGGCGCGCTTTTCGAACAGCGAGGCGACCACCACCAGCTTCAGCTCTTCGGCCAGTTTGCCGATGCGAGCGGTACTGGGACCCGGAATGGTCTCGGCCAGGTCGAATTCGTCCACCGACTCGCGCTGGCAGAAATACGGGCCGTTGTGCAGTTCCTGCAGCAGCACCAGTTCCACGCCCCTGGCTGCGGCGTCGCGCAGGCCTGCCTCAATGGCGTCGAGATTGGCGTCGCGGCTGCCGCGGTCGGTTTCCTGCAGCAGGGCGACTTTGAGGGTCTTGCGGGTCATCGGTGGGCTTCCAGAAAAGGCTGCTGGGGAGCAGATCGCAGAGTCTAGCGGATACAGCCGCCCGGCCCCGTTTCGGAGCGGACGTCAATTCATCTATATGGTGTGCTTCGAGCCGGTTTCCAGCAGCTCTCAGACGATGCCGGTCGGCAGCTGCATGGTGATGCAGTGCAGGCTGCCGTTCTGCCAGATCAGCGGGCGGCAAGGCACTTGCACGATCTCGCGGCCCGGATGGGCTTCACCGATGATGCGCGCGGCCTCGTCGTCGGCGGCGTCGCCATAGGCGGGCACCAGCACGGCATCGTTGACGATCAGGTAGTTCGCATAAGAGGCGGCCAGGCGACGGCCCTCATCCACGATCGGCTTGGCCCAGGGCAGGGGATAGAGCGTGTACGGCTTGCCTGCGGGCGTGCGCAGCGCGGCGAGTTCTTCGCCCATGCGCTTGAGCTCGTCATAGTGCGGATCGCTGCTGTCGTCGCAGGCCTGGTACACGATGCGTTCGCCCGGCGCGAAGCGGGCCAGCGTATCGATATGCGCGTCGGTGTCGTCGCCTTCGAGGTAGCCGTAGTCCAGCCACAGCACGCGCCTGGCGTGCAGGCTGTCGCTGAGGATCTCGGTCATCTGCTCGCGGGACTGTTCCGGGTGGCGCTGGGTCAGGCAGCGCCAGGTGGTGAGCACGGTGCCTTYGCCATCGCTTTCGATACCGCCGCCTTCCAGCGCCCAGTCGATGCGTTTGTGCATGGCCTTGCCAAACACGCCTTCCTGCACGAGGCCGGCAATCAGCGCGTCGTCCTGCTCGGCGCCGAACTTGCCGCCCCAGCCGGTGAAGCGGAAATCGGTCAGCTGATACTGCCCGCCATCGGCCTTCAAGGTGATCGGACCGGAATCGCGCAACCAGGTGTCGTCGTAGGGCAGCTCGACGAAACGGATCTTGGACAGATCGACGCCTTCACCGGTCAGCAAGGCCTGCACGCGCAGGCGCAGCGGGTTGTCGCCCACCACGATGATCAACGGCTGGAAACGCGTGACCGCGGCGGCCAGCGCGACATAGGTGGTTTCCACATCCGCGAGGCGGTCGGCCCAGTCGGTGCCGGCGTGCGGCCACGCGATCAACACGGCCGATTGCGGCTCCCATTCCGCCGGAAGGCGAAGGCTTTGGTCGGTCATCGTCAACAGTTCTCTTGCAGCGGGGACGGCAGYAGCTGCCCGGGGCAGACTACGAGGGCCGCAGAGTGTAAACGATGAGGTGTGACAGGGCAGAAAAGAGAACGCGGCCCGTGTTGCCACGGACCGCGTCTAGCCCATGCCGGCGTCGATCAGTTGACCGAGGCTGGATTGGTGTTGTTGCCCGCCGGTGTGTTGAGCACGGCGTGGATCACGTGACTCTTCTCGAAATACACGATGAAATTCGCGTAATCCCAGCGGTTGATCACCGGATGCTTGTCGCTGTCGCCGCCACGGGGCGAGAGCTTGCGCTGCGGAGCACCGTACTTTTTCTCCACCTCGGCCATGCTCATGCCGCGGCCGGGCAGGTCCATGCCCTTTTCCTGCTGCACGCGGTTGACGAGCAGGCTGTCCGCTTTGGCGGCAACCGGGGCACTCATGCCGGCGGTGGCCAGCAGGGCGATGGACAGGCTGATGCTGAACTTGCTGATTCCGTACTTGTTCACGGTTCCCCTCTCCGCACAAGGCGTTGCCGCGTCGTTGTAGCAGAAGTATCGGGCCTTAGCCATGCGAATCTGCGGCGATTGCGACGGCGTGGGCATTCGTTGTGAGGAACCGGGCGCAGGGCCCGCTATCATGGGCGGCTACGGCCGGCACCCGGCCGGCTCCGGGGGCCCGCCTGTGCGGCCTCTACCACGGCATTGAACAGGCTCTAAGCTCTCCTCATGATTTCGTTCCGTCACTTCGCCCTCCGCCGTGGCAGCCGACTGCTGCTTTCCGATATCGACCTGGTCATCCAGACTGGCTGGCGGCTGGGTGTGGTCGGGCGCAACGGCTGCGGAAAATCCAGCCTGTTTGCCGCCTTGCAGGGCCAGGTAGAAGCCGATGCCGGCGACCTGGACCTGCCTGCGAAGATCCGCATGGCCTCGGTGGCCCAGGAAACCCCGTCGCTGCCCGACCCCGCCATCGAGTACGTGATGGGCGGCGACGTGGAGCTGGCCAAGGCCTTGCGCGACGAGATCGACGCCGAAGCGCGCGGCGACACCGAAGCGATGGCGCTCGCTCATCACCGCATCGAAGAACTGAACGGCTACGACGCCCGGGCGCGTGCTGGCCGCCTGCTGCATGGCCTGGGCTTTGCCGCTGAAACCCACGAGACGCCGGTGAAGGAATTCTCCGGCGGTTGGCGCGTGCGCCTTAACCTTGCGCGTGCGCTGATGGCGCCGTCGGACCTGCTGCTGCTCGATGAGCCCACCAACCATCTCGATCTCGACGCGGTACTGTGGCTGGAAGAATGGCTGCGCCGCTACCAGGGCACCTTGCTGATCATTTCGCACGACCGCGAATTCCTCGACGGCGTGATCACCCACACGCTGCACCTCAACGATGGCAGCGGCAAGCTCTATACCGGCAACTACAGCGCGTTCGAACGCCTGCGTGCCGAGCAGCTGCGCCAGCAACAGATCGCGCACGAACGCGAGCAGGCCGAGCGTGCTCACCTGCAGTCGTTCGTGGATCGCTTCAAGGCCAAGGCGAGCAAGGCCAAGCAGGCGCAGTCGCGCGTGAAGCGACTGGAGAAACTGGCCGGCACCGAGGCCGTGCGCGCCGAGCGTCCGTTCCATTTCCAGTTTGCCGTGCCTGCGCGACTGCCTGATTCGATGGTGCAGATCGAGGACGTCGATGCCGGCTATCCGGGTGAAAACGGCGCAGCCACCACCACGATTTTGCGCAACGTGCGTTTCCGCCTGGAAGCGGGCSAGCGCATCGGCCTGCTGGGCSCCAACGGCGCCGGCAAATCCACCCTGGTCAAGACCCTGGTCGGCGAACTCACGCCGCTGGCCGGCGAGCGCAAGGGGCACAAGGATCTGAAGATCGGCTACTTCGCCCAGCACACGGTGGAAAGCCTGCACGAAGGTTCGTCGCCGTTCGATCATCTGCAGGAGAAGGCGCCTGGCGTCGCCGCGCAGGTCTTGCGTGACTTCCTTGGTTCGTGGAATTTCGCCGGCGATCGCGCCTTTGAATCGGTCGACGGTTTCTCCGGCGGCGAGCGCGCGCGTCTTGCGCTGKCGCTGATCGCCTGGGACAAGCCMAACCTGYTGCTGCTCGACGAACCGACCAACCATCTTGATCTGGACATGCGCGAAGCACTGGCCGATGCGCTGGCGGAATTCGACGGTGCGCTGGTGCTGGTCTCGCATGATCGCCATCTGCTTGGCATGGTCAGCGACAGTTTCTGGCGCGTGGCCGATGGCACGGTGGAACCGTTCGACGGCGACCTAGACGACTATGCGAAGTGGCTGCGCAGCCGTGGTTCGGCCGCCAAGAAGGCCAAGAACAAGGAAAACGCCAAGCCCGTCGAACGCGTGGAAACGCCGGACGAGCGCCGCGCCCGCACCGCCGCCGAGCGCGACAGCGACAAGGCCACGCGCCAGCGCGTGAAAAAGATCGAGACGCGCATCGCCACGTTGGAAGGCGAGCTGACGGCACTCGAAGCGAAGTTGGCCGATCCGCAAACCTATAACGGCTCCACCACCGAGATGATGCGGCTGGGGCAGCGACAGAGTGAACTTCGCAGCGAGAAGGAAACGCTCGAAGTCGAGTGGCTGGCACTCTACGAACAGTTGGAGGCATGAGCCTGGCCATGCGCGATTCGGCCCATCACGCGATCGATGTCTGGCTGCCGAATCTCGCGCGATTGGCGCCCGATCATCCGTTGCGCGGTCTCGTGCGCAAGGCCGATCGTCTGGCTGACGGCGCGCGCGGCTACATGGCTGGATTGAACGCGCGCTTCGAGCTGCCCGACCCGCTGCCGGCCGCGGCGCTCACGCGCCAGCTGATTGCCGGTGACGCCGGCGGCGATCGCTGGCTGTGTGCCGATCCTGCCTGGGTGCAACCTGATCTCAATGGTGCGCGACTGCTGGCCTGCGGGCAGATGCAGTTGTCGATGGACGAAGCGCTTGCTCTCGCCGAGCCGCTGATGCCCTTGTTCGACGAAGCCGACATGGCGCTCATTGTCTCGTCGCCCGATCGCTGGCATGTGCGCTTGTCCGCCGATACTGCGCTGCCGGACTTTGCAGCTCCCGAGCAGGCGTTGGGCGAGGACCTCTACTACCACCTGCCGCAAGGCGTGGAAGGGCGTCGCTGGCGCATCCTGCTCACCGAGGTGCAGGTGATCCTGCATCAGCATCCGCTCAACGCCGAGCGACGCCAGCGCGGCATGCCGCCGATCAATCATGTATGGCTATGGGGCGGCGGCGCGCTGCCGCAAGCCGTGCATACCTCGCTTGGCAACGTGATTGGCGATGATCTGCTGTTGCGCTCGCTGGCGACGCAGGCAGGCATTGCCGTGGCGGCTCGCACGGAGGCATCGATAGCCGCGGCGTTGCCGGGCACCTTGATGGATCTGCAGGACCTGCCGGAAGACGAACTGGCTGCGCGTTGGACACCGGGCCTGCTCGCCCTGGCCAAGCGCCAACCCTTGCAACTGAGTTTTGCCAGCGGCGAGCGCTGGCTGCATCGTCCCTGGCATCGTCTGCGTGTCTGGCGAAGGAGCAGCCGGTGAAGCGCAACAGCCTTCGTCGACGCGAGCCTCAAGGCAGCCCGGCGGGTTGGGGCGTGGATGTCCATCCGGTCTTGCAGCAGGTGTTCGCCGCACGCGGCGTGCTCTCGCCGCTGGATGCCGAATATCGTCTTGCGCGTCTGCTTTCGCCACAACAGCTCGGTGGCCTGGATCAGGCGGTGGCCTTGCTGTCGGAGGCGATACGCGACGATTGGACGATTCTGATCGCCGGCGACTATGACTGCGATGGCGCGACCGGCACGGCCGTCGCTGTGCGAGGCCTGCGCATGCTGGGCGCGCGCCGCGTGGACTATGCGGTGCCCAATCGATTCGTGCATGGCTACGGCCTGAGTCCGGCGCTGGTCGAATCGCTTCAGCCCACGCCGCAACTCATCGTCACCGYCGACAACGGCGTGGCCAGCGTGGCGGGTGTAGCTGCGGCGCAGGCGCGCGGCATCCGCGTGATCGTCACCGATCATCATTTGCCTGGTGAGCAACTGCCCAGCGCCGATGCGATGGTCAATCCCAACCTCAATGGCGATGCGTTCCCGAGCAAGGCGCTGGCGGGCGTGGGCGTGATGTTCTAYSTGCTGCTSGCGCTGCGCGCATCGCTGCGGGAGCACGGCGTGTTTCCTGCGGGCAGCGAGCCGGATCTTTCCGTGCTGCTCGATCTGGTGGCGGTGGGAACCGTGGCCGATCTGGTGCCATTGGATTTCAACAACCGCGTGCTGGTGGAGGCGGGTATGCGGCGTGTGCGCAGCGGCCGTGCCCATGCGGGCGTGGCGGCGCTGGTGGAGGCGAGCCAGCGCAGCGCGGCGACGCTTTGTGCCAGCGATCTGGGCTATGCGATCGGCCCGCGGCTCAATGCGGCGGGCCGGCTCGAGGATATGCGCATCGGCGTGGAGTGCCTGCTCACCGATGATCCGGTGCAGGCGCGTCGTTACGCCGAGCTGCTGAGTTCCATCAATCAGGAACGCCGCGAGTTGCAGGCCACCATGGTGGCCGAGGCCGAAGTGATGGTGTCGCGCACGGCAGACATCGACGCCGTAGGTGTGGCTTTGTTCGAACCGAGCTGGCACGCCGGGGTGGTAGGACTAGTGGCGTCCAAACTCAAGGAGCGGCTGCATCGTCCGGTGATTGCGTTTGCACCGGCCAGCGAAGAGATGCAGGACGAGTTGCGCGGTTCGGCGCGTTCCATCGCCGGTTTCCATATCCGCGATG
>NZ_JBFTRY010000118.1:0-11169 GCF_056399745.1 Dyella sp. 01N36 | reverse complement strand
CGCCACGACGTAGCCGAATACGTGAGCCTGGAATCGAACCTCACCGATCGCTTCGGCGCGTCGCTCGCCTTGCGCCACGAGGATTACAGCGACTTCGGCAACACCACATCAGGCGCGCTGGCCGGCCGTTTTGACTTCACCAATCGCTTCGCCTTGCGCGGTAGCGTGTCCACCGGTTTCCGCGCGCCGTCGTTGGCGCAGCAGCACTATTCGTATACCTCGTCGCTCTACTACGGCGCGGGTAACTCGCTGCAGCTGCCGCCAGGCATCTACAACACCGGCCTGGTACCGGTGAACAGCCCGGTTGGCACGCTGCTGGGCGCCCAACCGCTGGAACCGGAGAAGTCGCACAATTACACCTTCGGCGCGGTGTGGAATCCGCTCGATGCGCTCAACCTGAGCGTGGACATCTACCAGATCAACATCGACAACCGCATCACCCTGTCCAGCAACCTCGCCACCACCTCGCCCGCGGTGCAGGCCTATCTCGCCGCCAACGGCATCACCAACACCAACTACAGCGGCATCGCGTACTTCACCAATGCGGTGGACACCCGCACGCGCGGTGTGGACCTGGTGGCGAGCTATCTCAGCGACTTCGGCGATGCCGGCTCGCTGCAGAGCACGGTGAGCTACAACTACAACAAGAACAAGGTCACCGACATCAAGGCCAATCCGGCGATCCTCAACCAGCTGGGGGTGAACCTCAAGCGCATCGACCGGCGCGACCAGTACGGCCTGCTGGCCGATACCACGCCGCGCAGCAAGCTGATCATCAACGAGGTCTACAACCTCAGCCGCTGGAGCTTCAACGGCACGCTGACGCGCTACGGCAGCTTCGTGTCCTACAACTCCACCACGGCCACGCTAGACCAGACGTTCGGCGCCAAATGGATACTCGACCTGGCCGTGAACTACAGCCTCGACCGCTGGACCTTCACCGTCGGCGGCGACAACGTGCTCAATACCTACCCTGACCGCGTCATCCACGCCAACGACAACAGCGGCACCATGCCGTACTCGGTGTTTTCGCCGTTCGGCTTCAATGGCGCCTATGTCTACGGCAAGGTGGCCTACCGCTGGTGACGCCTGCGCACCGGCCCGATCCACGGGCCGGTGCCTTCACCGCGCACGAACAAAACCTGTGCGATAGCTACCGGATAATCCTCCCCGACGGAGTCGCACCCATGGCCGCCGAACAACACCTCACCCCCGAGTTCATCGCACAGCAACGCAAGCGCCTGGAGGCGCTGCGGCAGCAGGTGCTGGGCGGTGAACTGGACGTCAATGCACGCAAGCGCGCCTTTACCGAGGAGCACGGTGACGAGGCCGAAGAGTTCGAGGATTCCGCGCAGGACCTGGCCCAGGAAGAAGTGCGCCAGGCCACCCACGACGTGGACGAGCAACGCGTGAACAACATCGAGCGCGCCCTGCAGAAGATCGACGACGGCACCTACGGCTACTCCGACGAGAGCGGGGATCCCATCCCCAAGGCCCGGCTGGAAGCGGCCCCGGAATCCGTGCTCACCGTGCAGGAAGAACAGGCCCGCGAGCGCCGCTGACCCCTTGAGCCCGCCGCGTTCGCCCCGATCTTCAGGGCGTTCGGGCATTCAATGCCCGTGGGTTCATCGAGGAGAGCACGCAGTGAGCAGTCGTCCCACGTTCGACCTGTCCCCTCCCACCCCGCTTCAGTTCGATGCACTGGCTGCCAAGTTGACGGCGGAAGAGCGCAAGGTGCTGCTGGACCATGGCACCGAGTCGCCCTTTTGCGGCGTGCTGCTGTCCGAAAAGCGCGCGGGCGTCTACGGCTGCCGGCTGTGCGGCCTGCCGCTGTTCCTGGCCGGCAACAAGTTCGACAGCCGCACCGGCTGGCCGAGCTTCACCACGCCGTTCGACGAGACGCATCTGGCCTATGTGCGCGACAGCAGCTACGGCATGGTGCGCACCGAAATCCGCTGCGCCCGCTGCGGCAGTCACCAAGGCCACGTGTTCGACGACGGTCCGCCGCCGACCCACCAGCGCTATTGCATCAACTCGGTGTCGCTGGAGTTCGTCGCCGCCACCGACCCGCTGCCAGACAAGCTGGGACGCGGCGCGCCTGAAGGCGCTGTGTGGAACCTGTTCGCCAGCTGACTCCTTTACCCCCGCCATCAGGACACGTCCATGCCTTTGAAGTCGCGTTACAGCCGACCCGTCTGGCTTGCTTCTGGTGTACGCACGCCCTTCTCCAAAGTGGATGGCGCGCTGGCCTCGCACGATGCCATCGCGCTGTCGGTGCCCGTGGTGCAGCACATGCTGGCCAGCCTGCCCGAGGGCAAGCGTCCGGATTTCGCGGCCTGGGGCGCGGTGGTGCCCAACCTCACCTGGAGCAACATCGCGCGCGAAGTGCTGATGGACGCGGGTGCGCCGGCGACGATCCCGGCGTTCTCGACCATCATGGCGTGCTCCACCAGCATGATCGGCATGATCGAAGCCGCCGGCATGCTCGACGACGACAGCCTGCAGCTGGCCCTGGTCGGCGGCGTGGACAGCCTCAGCCGCATCCAGCTGGGTCTGCCGCAAAGCCTTTCCGACTGGATCCGCCAATTCCAGAAAGCACGCTCGGTTGGCGAGAAGGTTTCGCATGCACTCACGCTGAAGCCGGGCGACGTTCGCCTGTACATCCCGGGCATCGTCAATCGCACCTCAGGCCTGAGCATGGGCGAGCACACCGAGATCACGGCCAAAGACTGGCATATGCGCCGCGAAGATGAAGACGCCTGGGCGCTCGGCAGCCACCAGCGCACCGTAGCGGGCTGGAACAGTGGCTTCTTCGATGACCTGGTGATACCGGTGGGCGACTTCCGTCGCGACAGCATTCCGCGCGCAGATAGCACGCTGGAGAAACTGGCCAAGCTCCCGCCGGCGTTCGACCGCACGACCGGAGAAGGCACGTTGACCGCGGGCAATTCGTCGCCGCTCACKGACGGCGCCGCCGGCTTGTGGGTCTCCAGCGAGAAAGGCCTCGATCGCATTCCCTCGCATGTGCCGCGCGTCAAGCTGGTCGACTGGGAAATCGCCGCGGTCGACTTCCGCGTGGAAGGCCTGCTGATGGCGCCGGCATTCGCCATACCCAAGCTGCTGGCTCGTCACAACCTGCGTTATGACGACGTGGCCCTCTGGGAAATCCACGAAGCCTTTGCCGCGCAGGTGCTGTTCCACATGGCTGCGTTGGAAAGCCGCGAGTTTCTCGCGCGCAAAGCAGGTGTGGACCGCGACTTCGGACCGTTCCCGCGCGAGCGCGTCAATCCCAATGGCGGCAGCCTGGCCATTGGCCATCCCTTCGGCGCCACGGGTGCTCGCATCCTCAGCCAGGCAGTGAAGGAGCTCGCGGCGCAACCTGCGGGCACCCTGGCCATTGTCAGCATCTGCGCCGATGGTGGCCAGGGCACGGTGGCCCTGCTCGAAGCGGGCTGACCGATCGGCAACGCTGCTTGCTACGATGCTCCCACTTTTGACAGGGGGAGCACCATGGCATTGCAGCGTTCGCTTTTCACCGTCGCCATTGCCGGCCTGCTATGCGCAGCCAGCGCATCGGCCGCCGATACCAAGCCTGCGAGCGACCAGGACTTCGTCGCCTACGATCAACCGCTGATCGCCTTCACCCATGCCACCGTGATCGACGGCACGGGCGCCAAGGCCGCGCGCGATCAGACGCTGGTGATCGACCATGGCCGTATCGTCGCCATGGGCAAGAGCAGCAAGGTGAAGCTGCCGCAGGATGCCAAGGTGATCGACGCCAAGGGCAAGACGCTGATGCCGGGCTTCGTGATGGTGCACGAGCACATGTTCTATCCGGCCGGCGGCGCCGAATACAACGAGATGAGCTATAGCTTCCCGCGCCTCTATCTCGCCGGCGGCACGACCACCATGCGCACGGCCGGCTCGATGATGCCCTATGCCGACATCAACGTGCGCGACGCCATCGCCAAGGGCACCGTGATCGGTCCCGACATGGACGTGACCGGCCCCTACCTCAACGGCCCGGGCCTGCCCATTCCCGCCGTGCACGTGCTGAGCGGTCCGGACGATGCCGAACGCACCGTCAACTACTGGTCGGCCGAAGGCGTCACCTCGTACAAGGCCTATATGCAGATCACCCGCGATGAACTGAAGCGCGTGATCGATACCGCTCACGAGCACAAGGCCAAGGTGACGGCGCATCTGTGCTCGGTGACGTATCGCGAAGCGGTGGACATGGGCATCGACAACCTGGAGCACGGCTTCTTCGTCGCCAGCGATTTCGTCAAGGACAAGCAGCCCGACCAGTGCCCGAAGAGCCCCGGCGTCAACGACTCGCTGGCCGCCGTCGATCCAAGGTCAGCTGACGTGAAGCTGCTGATGCGCGACATGATCAACCACCATGTGGCGCTCACCTCCACGCTCACCGTATTCGAAACCTTCGTGCCAAACCGGCCCAAGGCGCCGCAGGGTGCGCTCGACCTGATGTTGCCGGAAGTGCGTGCACAGTACGAAGCCACCTGGAACAAGGTGCAGGGGTCCAAGGCGCGCATGACGCCGGAGACCTACCTCAAGCTCGCCCGCATGGAGAAGCAATACGCCGACGCCGGCGGCCTGCTGCTCGCCGGCACCGATCCCACCGGCTACGGCGGCGTGGTGCCGGGCTATTCGTCCAAGCGCGAAGTGGAACTGCTGGTGGAGGCAGGCTTCGGTGTCGAGCAGGCGGTGAAAGTCGCCACCTCCAACGGCGCGAAATACCTGGGCCGCGACGGCGACGTCGGCACCCTCGCCGTAGGCAAGCGCGCTGATCTGGTGGTGATCGATGGCGACCCGGCCAAGCACGTGGCCGATATCGAGCACATGCCGCTCGTGTTCAAGAATGGCGTGGGCTACGACACGCAGAAGATCTTTGACGCGACGCGCGATAGCGTGGGTCTGCATTGAGTTTGTATCACCGGCGCCATCCGGGCGCCGGTGGCAAACCGCGGCCCCCACTGCCCGTCATTCCGGCGTAGGCCGGAACGACGACAATGAGAGTGCGCGCAAGGCTTGAACAGCCTTAGAAATAAACCTGCGCCCGCATCTCGAAAATGCGCGGATTCACCTGCAGCCTGCCCCGATCACTGAAGGCCCACACATAGTTAGCCTGGAACTTCAGGTGCTCGCCGATATACCAGTTCGCCCCGGCCGTCCAATCGTGTTCCTTGCCGCCCGTGATGGCGCCGTCGTTGAGATCCAGCTCGCTATAGCGCACCGCCAACTCCACCGCGCCCCAGGCGTGTGTCGGTCGCACCGCCTGCAGGTCGCGGCCGTTGTAGCGACGGTCGGCCACGTTGCCGTCGCTGTAGAAGCGCGACTCGCCGGTGAGCGTCCAGGTAGTGAACACATAGAAACCGTTCACCTCGACATTGGGCTTGCCGTTGCTGCGATCCACCTGCGCCTGCAGATACTCGCCCTGCAGCGACCAAGGCCCCTGGATCCACAGTGCCTCTAAGCCGTGGCGATCGACACTTTTGCTATAGGGCAGATTGCCGGTATMCACCAGACGCACGGGCGAAAGGCCATCTTCCGGCCGCGCGCGCAGCCGCGCAGAAGGCGGCACCGAGCCCTCGTCGGCCCAATCGAGCTTTTCGCGTGACGCGGACAGGCCCAGGTGCAAGACATGGCCGGGCTTGTTGAGCGGTATCCACGCGGCACGTGCAGCCCAGGTGCGCCCCGGATTGTTGCCGTCGAAATCCTTGCGCCAGAAATAGTCGCCGACGTTGAGGATGAAATGCGGCCTCACCCAGGCCCAGTCGAAACCCGCGCGACGTCCTTCCCACACGGCCTGCGTGGGCAAGGCGGTTTCGACAAACGTGGTGGCGGACGAACTGGTCACGCCTTCGAAACCCACCGGCGTTTTCGAATAGCCGAAGCGGAAGTTGCCGATGTCCTCGCCGATCACGCCGCTGCTGCGAAAACGCACGAAGGTATCGACCCACTGCCTGGCCTGGAAGTCGTATTGCACGATGGCGTCGTACACGCCCGGCTTGCGCAGGTAGAAACCCAGATAGCGACGCCGGTTGGTGCCGGCGTCTTCGAACTTGCCGGCGTCGTTGGAGAATTGATTGACGTCGTACTGATAAAGCACGGCCAAGCCAAAGTCCGTGCCATCGGATGCGGTCACATGCGTGGGCCAGTTGCTGTAGAAGTCATAGTTGTCCGCGAGACAACACACCGGCCAGGCGCAGGCGATCGCCATGACGGCGAGTGCGCGACGCAAGGTGACGGCGGTCTTTGCGGACAGGGCTGGATTCATGGTCTCGCCTCCCAACGAGTAAAAACATGCTGTCCAATCGGCGCCAGAGCAGGAAATGACTTTTGTGCATATGCACATGGCCTTCATCTCGCCAGCAGCCCTGTGGCCTGAAGCAATTTACCGGCCCATTGGCCGCGCTTCCTGACATCGCTGCTTGACGGGGCTCGAACGCAGTCACGAAAGCTCGACGCCTGCCGACGCAACCTGATGCTGTAGCGGATCACAAGGCGCGAGGGCCGTGTACCCGACGCTTATCGTCCACAACGCAAAGATCCACACCGGCGTCGCCCAGCGGCCCGAGGTGCAGGCATTGGCCGTCAACGGGCGGCGCATCGCCGCCGTCGGCACCAACGGCCAGATACGCTCGCTCGCCGGCCCTGCCACCATGGTGATCAATGCAGGCGGGCGGCGCATCATTCCCGGTCTTATCGATGCGAACCAGCACCTGATCGCCACCGGCCTGGACTACAACCAGCAACTGCGCTGGGACGGCGTGCCCAGCGTGGACGCAGCACTGGGCATGCTGGCCGACCAGGTGGCGCGCACGCCGCCTGCGCAATGGGTACGCGTCGTGGGCGGCTTCGGTGAACACCAGTTCGCCGAGCATCGGCTGCCGACGCTTGAGGAATTGAACCGCATCGCCCCCTCCACGCCGGTCTATGTGCAGCACCTGCAGGATCGCGCCCTGCTCAACGCGGCGGCCATCGCTGCCTGCGGCTATGACGGGCAGACGCCGGATCCACCGGGCGGCCATATCGAATGGGACGACCAAGGCGTGCCCACCGGCCTGCTGCTCGCCACGCCGACGCCGGAAATCTTTCGCGACGCGCTCGCTCACGCACCTGTGCTGCCGCACGAATACCAGATCAACAGCCTGCGCCAGAGCATGCGCGAACTCAATCGATTGGGCATCACCAGCGTCATCGATGCCGGCGCCGCGCATTTGCGTTACCCGGACGATTACAAGGCCGTGGAAGAACTCGCCCAACATCATCTGCTCACCGTGCGCGTGTCCTATCACTTGTCCGCGCAGACTCCGGGCGGCGAAACCGGCGACTTCCTGCACTGGTGCACCATCAACCACTACGGCGATGGCGACGAACTGTTCCGCTTCAACGGCGCAGGCGAAGTGCTGGTGCATGACGCCATGGATCACGACGACTTCCGTCAACCGCCGCCGGTACTCACCGCCCAGACGGGCACCGAGCTCAAAGACATCGTCAGCCGGTTGGTGGCGCGCAGCTGGCCCTGGCGCATGCATGCCGTCTACGAGGAGACCATCGAGATGGCCCTGGAGGCTTTCGAACAGGTCGATGCGGAAATGACACTGCGCGCCCTGCCCTGGTTTTTCGATGGCGCCGAGACGATCAGCGCGAGAAACATCGAGCGCGTCGCCCGGCTTGGCGGCGGTATCAACCTGCAGCCGCGCATGGCCTATCAGGGCGAGTACTTTCTCGAACGCCACGGTCCGGATGTCGCGGCGCACACGCCGCCGATCCGTCGCATGCTCGATGCCGGCCTGCATGTCGGCGTCGGTTCGGGCGGCAGCACGGCGGCAAGCATGGATCCGTGGACCACGCTCTACTGGCTTACTACCGGCCGCACGCTGGGTGGCAGCACCCTCTATCCGCCCGAACAACGCCTGGACCGCACCCAGGCGCTCGCCCTGCATACGCGAGCCAACACCTGGTTTTCCGGCGAAGCAGGCAGCAAGGGCCAGCTCGATATCGGCCAGTACGCCGACTTCGCCGTGCTCTCGCAGGATTACTTCAGCGTGGCCGACGAAGACATCCGCCAGATTGAGGCCGAGCTCACCGTGATGGATGGCCGCGTGGTCTACGCGCAAGGAGACTTTCGCGCGTTCGATCTGGCCCAGCCGATGCCGTTGCCGGAATGGTCGCCGGTCAATCACGGCGGCGGATGCTGGCGGCAACGTCACCACGCGGAACAAGGCCATCCCATCGCCTCGAGTTCGCGCGATGGCGGCCGCGCCCAAGGATGAAGGCGCAGCCGCCGCACGGCCTGTATCCAGCTCAGAAGCGCAGGCGGGCGAACAACGAAGGCCCCAGCAACTTCATATCCAGATTCGCCTGGTAGGACGGATGGTTCTGGTCGAGGCGAATGCGCGTATAGCTGTATTCGGCACCCACGCCGAAGTTCTCGATCGGAAACCACTCCAGGCCGAGGGCCCCGTTATAGATATGGCCCGCGAGGTTGCCGCCGTTCTTCTTTACGCCATAGGCATCGGCGTAAATGCGGAAGTTGTGCGAGAACGCGTGCCGCCAACCCAGCTGCAACACCGGCGCCCAGGCCGTCTCGTGGGTGCTGGCCACGGCGCTGCCGCCGAAGCCGTCGATATCGGCCTGTCCCTCCACCCGGGCCTTCACGCCGTAATACGCCGCGCCGATACCAAGGCCGAACACATCGCTGCCCGTGCCAAACCACCAGCGATAGGCTGCGCTGCCGAAGTTGAAGTTGAGTTTGCCGTCCACGCTGGCGGAGGCGGGAAACGTGGTGCCGTCATAGCTGATGTCACGACTGATCGAGCGGCCGTGCGTGCGATTGATGCCGAAGAAATCGAAGGAGAATCCCTGATGATCGCCGATCAGGAAATCCAGCCGCGCGCGCGGAACCGCTTTATGCTCCTGGAAGCCCAGATCGTCCTCCAGACTGAAGTGACCGTTGTAGCCGTTGATGATGCCGCTGCGACCGGTCGCGCCAATCTGCGTCTGCGTATCGGAGTAGAACGCACCCAGCCAGATGCTGACACGGTCGAGTGCGGGGGATGGATCGGCAAAAGCGGGGACGCTGCCGAATGCGGTGAGGGCTACGAGTGCAAGACGAGTGCAAAGCCGCGTTTTGTTTTTCTGTTGTTTCATCGATGGTCTCCCTGGGCGGTGCACGCACCCTAAGGAGACAAATGTCGACTGCTGGTCCCCGGAATGTGACCGTTACGCAAAGACGCATATCAACAGTCAGCGTTGTTGCCATCTTGTACGCGGCGTCTCGACGAGACTCGCACGAGTTCTGCATAGCGCCTTGGCGCGATGCGCACGGCTGGTACACATACGTCGAGGAAACGCCAACATAGGTCACTCATGGGATGTTCGACCATATCGAACATGTTCATCGGAAACATGGCACGGCAAGGCCAACGGGCAGTCGCATCATTTCCCCATCGACCACACATCCATCCACGGAGCACGCCATGAACCGTTTCACCGACAAAACCATCCTCGTCACCGGCGGCAACAGCGGCATCGGCCTTGCCACCGCCCAGGCCTTCGCGGCGGAAGGTGCCCGCGTAGTCATCACCGGCCGCGATGAAGCCGCACTCGAACAGGCCCGCGCCAGCATCGGCGCCCAGGCCATTGCCATCCGCAACGACGCCAGCAGCGTGACGGGCGCCAGGGAGCTGGCCAGCGCGCTGAGCGCCAAAGGCCTGCGCCTGGACGGCATCTTCCTCAATGCCGKCATCGCCAAGCTGGCGCCGTTTGAAACCGTGGACGAGGCGCTGTGGGACCAGACCTTCAACGTCAACGTGAAGGGCCCCTATTTCCAGATCCAGTCGCTGCTGCCGCTGCTCAACAAGGGTGCGTCCATCGTCATCAACGGCTCGATCAACGCMCATATCGGCATGCCGACCTCGTCGGTTTACGCCGCCAGCAAGGCCGCGGTGATTTCGCTGGCCAAGACCTTGTCGGCGGAACTGTTGCCGCTGGGTGCGCGCGTCAACGTGGTGAGCCCGGGACCGGTGGAAACGCCGCTCTACGGCAAGCTCGGCATGGACAAGGCCACGCTGGAAGCCACCGCCGCGCAGATCCAGTCGCAGGTACCGCTGGGCCGCTTCGGCACACCCGCTGAAATCGCCTCGACCGTCTTGCACCTGGTCGCACCGGAATCGGCCTTCATCGTCGGCACCGAGATCATCACCGACGGCGGCATGAGTCAGCTGTAAGCCATCTGCCCGGCCGCACCCGCGGCCGGGTCTACCAGGGAGTTCACGATGAAGACCTTGCATTGGATGCGCCGCCTTGCGGTGGCGTTGCTGGCCTCGCTCGCCCTTCAGGCAGCGGCTAGCGCCAAGACACCAACCATCGAACAACACACGGCCAACGCCAACGGCGTGCAACTGCATTACCTCCAGGCCGGCCAAGGCTCGGACACACCCGTGATCCTGTTGCACGGCTACGCCGAAACCAGCCATATGTGGCTGCCGCTGATCGCCAAGCTCGACGACCGCCGCACGGTGATCGCACCCGACCTTCGCGGCGCCGGCGATTCATCGATGCCCGCCTCGGGCTACGACAAGAAGACCATGGCGCAGGACATCCATGCCCTGGTGCAGCAACTGGGCTAYCGCAAGGTGAASATCGTCGGCCAYGACATCGGCCTGATGGTGGCCTATGCCTATGCCGCGCAATACCCGGACGAGGTGGACAGCATCGTGTTGATGGATGCGTTYCTSCCCGGCGTGGGCGACTGGCAGAAAGTGTGGCTGCTGCGCGACAAGTGGCATTTCAACTTCTACGGCGAAACGCCGCTGAAACTGGTCGACGGGCGCGAACGCATCTACTTCGAGCATTTCTGGAACGACTTTGCCGCCGATCCCAAACACTCGATGTCCGAAGCCGATCGCCAGTACTACACCCAGCAGTACGCACGGCCGGGTCGCATGAAGGCCGGTTTCGAATACTTCCACGCCTTCCCGCAGGACGCCGAGGATTTCGCGGGCTTTGCCAGGCAGCCGCTGACCATGCCGATGCTGGTGCTCGCCGGTGAAAAGGCTTCGGGCGATTTCCTCATCGCCCAGGCCAGGCTGGTCGACACCCATGTGCAGGGCGTGATCATCAAGGGTTCGGGCCACTGGC
>NZ_JBFTRY010000117.1:0-11269 GCF_056399745.1 Dyella sp. 01N36 | reverse complement strand
CGCTTTCACCAAAGCCTGCTGGAACGCAGGCGTATGGACCAAAAAAAGCCCCGCCAGTCTGGCGGGGCTTTGGAGCGCGAGCGGAACGCTCCGCTTGCTTCGGGTCAGATCACGTCGCGGGACATCAACCGTTGCGGGTATGGCCCCCGAAACGCCACTGCAGCTGCAGCATCACTTCGCGACCGTAAACGTTGTAGTTCTCGTTGTTGTAGTACGGATAGGTTCCGGCATAGGAGCCGTCCTTGGGCGGCATCTTGTTGAACACGTTGTTGGTCAACAGCGACACGTCCACGTCCTTGGTGGGCGAGTAGGTGACGCTCCAGTTCCAGGTGATCCACGGCGCCACCTTGGCATCGCCGGGGTAGTTCGGACCGTTGATCAGGCCGGTGTAGTTCGGCGACGGTCCATCGCGGTGGTAGTACACCGTGCTCGACCAGGTGTCGTGGAACGACCAGCCCAGTGCGCCGCTGACGATGCTCTTGAATTCCGAGCTGTACAGGGGATTGGTGAGCTGGTTGATGGTCGGGCCGCCCGGGTAGATCTGGTAGGCATGCTTGAGCATGTCGTTCCAGTCGAGCTGCAGGTTGAACTGGCCGACGGGGCTGGGGTTGAACAGGTATTTGATCTGCGAGGTCACCGACTCGGTCTGCTCGCTCGACACGTTGATGTAGTACTGGGTGATGCTGGTGACCTGGCCGGTGAACTGGTCACGCACCACTTGCGAGGTCGCCGCCAGGCAGTCCGGCGAATTGGCCGGCAGCTGGCCTTCCAGGCACTGCGCGTTTTCCTTCATCAGCAGATCGGCCGGCTGTGGCGCCACCTCGTTGCTGATGTTGATGTGCAGGTAGTCGGCGGTGATGCTGAGGTTGTTGATCGGCGCCCACACGAAGCCTGCGGACCAACTCTTGGCCGTGGTCGGCTTGAGCTTGGGATTGGACAACGTCGTGCCCGACACTTCGGTGGTGTAGTTCTGGCTGCAGTTCTGGCCGTTGCCCTGCGTCTGGCACAGATAGTAGTCGGTGACGTTCTGGTAGTTGCCGCTCGGCCCCAGGAACAGCGCCGACATGTCGGGCGCAAGGAACGAGGTGGAGTAGTTGCCACGCAACAGCAGCGTTTCCCAGGGACGGAATTCCAGGCCTGCCTTGTAGGTGAACTTGCCCGTGTCGCTATCGGAGGTGCTGTAGTGGTCATAGCGACCCGAGAGATCCACCGTAAGCATCTTCCAGATCGGCGCATTGAACTCGAACGCCGACGCCGCGTGGCTGCGCGTGCCGCCACCGGAAGTTCCGGTAAGCCCCCACACTTCGTTGTTCAAGATCAGCGGATTGATCGGCTCGTACCAGGCCTGGCTTCCGCCTTCCACCAGCACCGCCAACGCCGCATCGCCGCCCGGCAGCGAGAACAGGCTGCTGTTGCTCACGGTGGCGCGCGTGTTGTTGACCCAGGTGTTGGATTCGCTGCTGATGTTCTGCATGAAGCTGGCCAGCTGGGCCGGGGTCAGCGGGGTATAGAACTGCGCATAGTTCGGGTTGTAGACGTTCAGGCCGGTGTTGGGGTCGTTGCCCATCTGCGGACCAAGAATGTTGCCGAAGTAGTTGTCCACCGCAGTCGTCATGCGCTCCGGCGTGCTTGAGGTGGTGCGGTCGCCGGAACGCACGAAGTAGATGTCCCACAACCAGTTCGAATCGCCGAAGCTGCCGTTCGCGCCGATGTCGGCCTGGTACATCAGGTCATCCTGGCGGCCAAGCTGGTTGTAGTAGTTGTTGCCCACTTCTTCCGGGCCGAACACGCGCTCGGGATAGAGGATGTGGCCGTTGGTGTCTTCGACCAGTCCGCCCGGATAGTCGATCGGACCCCACCAGTTGTAGTCCGAGCCAGGCGTCCACTTCTGCTGCTGCCAATCGACCAGCGCGTCGCCGTACAGACGCACGTAATCATTGACGTTGTACTTGAGCTTCAGCATGCCGTCGTAGCTGCGGCTCTGATTGAGCAGCGTGGTGTAGCCGTAGACGTCGTTCGAACCGCAAAAGGTGCCGGTGCGGCTGGTGTCGGTCGAATGCGCGTTGACCGTGGTGCCCTTGAACAGGCCGCTCATCGCTGCGCAGTTGTCCTGTGGGCTGATATAGCCCTGCACGGCGCCGGTGTACGTATCGAGCGTGCCGTAGTCGAGCACGCGCGCCACCGTGACCGGCGTGGGATTGGTCGCGGTGAACGAGCGCTGGTACGCCCAGATCGGCGACTGGTTGTCGAATTCGACCGCACCGAGCACGTCGAGCTTGCCGAACTGGTGGCCGAAGGTCAGCGACAAGCGCTGGCTGGAGCCGCCGCCGCCGTCATAGCCGCCCGCGCGCACCAGCACTTCGGTGCCATCCATGTGCTGCTTGGTCACGATGTTGACGACGCCGGCAATGGCCTGCGAACCGTAGATGGACGAGGCGCCGCCGGGCAGCACGTCGATGTGGTCGATCATCGCCAACGGGATGTTGGAGATATTGGTGAAGTTGCTCTGCCCGTTGTACAGCTGGCCGAACTGGGTGATCGGCCGACCATCGATCAGGGTCAGCGTGTACTCGGGATTCAAGCCGTACAGGCTGATGGTCTGCGCACCCTGGGTGAAACCGCCGCTAGCCTGCGGGCCCTGCACGGAACCGGTGGACAACACCGAGCTCTGCAGCACTTCAGCCACGCTGTTGAAGCCGCGGGCTTTGATTTCCTGGCTGGTGATCGTGTAGATCGGCGCGGCGGTCTGGATCTGCGCATTGTTGATCAGGGTGCCGCTGACGGTGACCGCATCGAGGCGTTTGGCCTTCTTTTGCGCATCGGTATCGGTGGACTGGTCCTGCGCCGCGTCGGCGTTCGAACCCGTCGCAGCGGCACTGCCCGGCTGGGCGTTGCTGCTTGCATCGGTAGTTGCGGCGAAGGCTGGCGCGCAGCCGAACGCCAAGGCCGCCAGCACGGCGGCCGTGAGCTTGGACTTCAACATGGATCTCCCCTACATCGAATCTATGAATGGATGTCCCACACGCGCGTCTTCGCACGCCCGATGATTTCGGCGCCCCCGTCTCCCGCGGGGTTGTCATCATTTGGACGCCCAAATGAAATCACCTGTTTGGCTTTCTAACACGAAGAAGGCGCGTCGCAACAGCCCCAAGAAACTCGCAAGTAATTGAAGCGCAAGAACTATTCTCTTGCACTTGAGAGTTGCGATGCGTTCGCAGGAAAGCGCTGGAATTCGCAGGTCACTACTGGTGGCGCGCAACACACTGCGCCCCTTCGCAAGTGCGAACGGACGCTGCGTGGTTTTTTGCGTTGGCGCGCGAGTACGCGCGCGGCGACTCAGATCAGCCGTTCGGCTTCAAGCTCGCTCTTGAGATAGGCGTAGTAGATCGGCGCGGCAATCAGGCCGGCCAGTCCAAAGGCGGCTTCCATCAGCAACATGGCCACCAGCAACTCCCACGCACGCGCGCGGATCTGGCTGCCCACGATACGTGCATTGAGGAAATACTCGAGCTTGTGGATCAGGATGAGAAAGCCGAGCGCTGCGATACCGACGCCCAGCGAAATCGACAAGCCCGCAATGGTGATCGCCGTGTTGGAAATCAGATTGCCGATCACCGGCAGCAAGCCAACGATGAAGGTCACCACCACCAAGGTCTTGGCCAGCGGCACGTGGATGTCCATCAACGGCAACACGCCGAGCAGGAAAATCGCGGTAAATGTCGTGTTGAGCAGCGAAATCTTGATCTGCGCGAAAACGATGTTGTGGAATGCTTCCGCCAGTCGCTGCGCACGCAGGCCCAGCGCAGAAGCCAGCGGGCCGACTTGATGCGCCGGACGCGCGCGGCTGAGCGCAACGATGGCGCCGAGCACCATGCCGATCAGGATGTGCACGAAGACGCGCGCCGCCTCCTTGCCGATGGTCTGCAGGCTCACCGAGTGCTTGCGCGTGAGTTCCAGCGCCATCACGCGCAAGTCGTCGACGCTGTCGGGCAACCAGCCGACCACGGTCCCTGGCAACTGCTCGCGTGCCTTCTCCACCAGCGGCATCAATTGCTGTTGCCACAACAGCTCGGGGTTGCCGATTTCATTGCGCAGAAAACTCACCGCGCCAAGGATCAGCAACACCAGCAAACCCACCACGATGGTGGCGAGCAAGGCCACCACCAGCACCCGCGCGCGGTCGCCGGGCACCCGCTTGCCCAGCAGCGGCGCGGTCGATTGCACCAGCTCGTAGACCAGCAGGCCGGCGAACAACGCAGGCAGAAGTCGCAATCCCAACACCAGCACCAGCGCGAGGCCGGCCAGCACATAGCTGGTGATGCGGATGGCCGACGACGGCGGACGGACGTTCTGGGCAGGTTCCATGCAACTTCATGCGGCGGCGGGGATGGGAGGCAGTCTGTCAGTAGCCGATGAGGGCCGCCAGCCCTGTCGTTGTACCCACGAAGCAGGCGGCCAGGGCGCGCGCAGAGGCGGCGTCGACACGCCCCTGTCGTAAACTTGTCCGATTCTGCGCGCTCTGTTTACTCGGGAATCCTCTATGTCCGTTCGTTTGTCGGCGGCGCTTGCCGCCCTGGTCCTGCTTGCCGGTTGTTCCACGTCCACCCCGACCAAGACGCCTGCACCGACCGCCCCGGTCGCCCCGGTTGCCGCCGCGCCGACGCCCAGGACGCCGGCCGATGACAACCTCAATGCGGTCGCCTGGAGCCAGACGGCGATCGAGCATGACCTGATCTATCTGCAGACCTACCGCGACGCGCAGGCCCGCCTGCCGGCCGCCCTGGCCGACAAGCAGTGGGATGCGCTGCCCAAGGACGACCGCGTGGCGCCGGTCAAGGACCTCAAGCCGGCCGTGGTGCTCGACATCGACGAAACCGTGCTCGACAACTCGCCCTACCAGGCACGTCTGATCAAGAGCGGCGGCGAGTACAACGAGGCCGACTGGGCGGCCTGGTGCAACGAGCAGCGCGCCCGCGCCCTGCCGGGCGTGGTGGAGTTCACCCAGTTCGCCGCCAAGCACGGCATTGCGGTGATCTACATCTCCAACCGCGCCAAGGACCTGGACCAGGCCACCCTGGCCAATCTGCGCAAGGCCGGCCTGCCGGTGGCCGGTCCGGAGTCCTTCCTGGGCCTGGGTACCTTTGTCGAAGACTGCGAACAGATCGGCACCGAGAAGGGCTGCCGCCGTCAGCTGATCAGCCACAAATATCGCGTGTTGATGCAGTTTGGCGACCAGATCGGCGATTTTGTGACCGTTCTGGCCAATAACGCCGAAGGCCGTCAGAAGGCCATGAAGCCGTACATGGACTGGATCGGCACCCGCTGGTTCGTGCTGCCCAACCCGACCTATGGCGCATGGGAGCCCGCTCTGTTTAATAATGACTACACGGCCCCGCGCGACGAACGTCGCCGCCAGAAGATCCAGTCGCTGCGTTTTGACTGATTTCCGTCAAGTAAAAACAACGACTTACGAGCTTAAACCTAAAGTATTGCTTTAAGTTTGACGGGGAAGTAACATCCTCCCCGCTGACACCTGCTGACCTTGATAACTCCGCAGGCAAGGCCATTTCCCTTCCGGCTCTGCCGGATTACCCCGTGAGGCTCAACGCCCGCGGGGTTTTCTTTTGGTGCTATCTAAAGGGCGCTTGAACGGGCTCCCAACTTGGTGTCACGCCTCTTGTTCACGCGGAGTCGACACCCTTACGCTCGGCCGACCGCCTCCGGTTGCCTGGCGCCACCAAACGAGATTCCATGCGTCGCTCATCCGTCTACTACGCCGTTGGTGCGTTCATTGCCCTGCTGGTGCTGGCCACGGCGGCCGCGCTGTTCATGACCTCGCACCACAAGGCCGTCGGGCCGGTGCCGGTGGTGGTCGGCGGCGATACGCCCGAGGCGTCGGTGCAGCAGTCGATTGCGCTGATCAAGACGGGCGACTTCGCCGGCTTCTGGAAGCACGCCCTGCCCCCGGCCGACTACGACACCCTGCGTTCGGACTGGACACGCCCACGTCCCGATGAGCACCCGCTGACGCCCGAAGACCGCGCGGACTTCATCAAGACCATGCAGCAGCTCACCGCGCCCGATGCCGAAACCAAGCTCTACGCAGTGGCCAAGCCCAAGCTGGCCCAGCTGCAGGCGCAGTATCAGGACCAGGTGCCGGTGATGATCGGCATCTTCCAGGCGATTGCCGCCACTGGCGTGTCGCAGAGCAAGGACCTCACCAACCCGCAGAAGCAGCAGGCCACCGAGGTCATCAACGTGCTCGCGCCGTGGGCGCAGACCGTGCCGTGGTTTGACCAGGCGCGCGCCAAGCAGGTGGTCGGCATCGCCGTCGCCACCGCCCGCAAGCTCGACCTGAAGACGCCCGAGCAGCTGAAGGCCATGGACTTCGACACGGCGATGCAGAAGTACAGCGTCGGCTTCCTTGGCATCAAACAAGCCTTGGCCGTTTACGGCCTGTCGGTGGACGACACGCTCGATTCGGCCAAGGTCAGCACGGTGGAGAACCGCAACGGCCATGCCCATGTGCGCATCGACTACACCTTGCTGGGCAAGCCGTTGACCACCKAATCCGATCTGATCGAACAGGACGGGCGCTGGTATAGCGAGGATGTGCTCAAGAACGTGCGCGAGGCGCATGAGCGCCTGCTTGCTCCGCCCGCTCCCGCTGGCAGTGTCCCGGCGCCAGCGATGCCGGCCAGCGTCAGCACGCCGATCCAGGCCATGACGACGAAGCCGCCGGCCAAGCACTGAGCCCCGCCAAAACACCTTGTTTACTTTCGCTCCGGTAAAAGGCCGGGGCGACACGGGCGGCGCTTGCCGTTGCCGCCCGATCCGCCCAACCGACCCGGACAGCTCGGGCCACCAGTTACAATTGGGGAATGCAGAATATGTCGACCACGGACTCTCCCGCCCGTAGCCGCGCGCCCTGGTGGTTCAACCTGGCCGGGCAGTTGCTCGAACCCTGGATGCGCATCCGCCGCGATCCCGCCGAACCGGCCGCCTTGCTCAAGGCAGGCATACCGGTTTGCTATGTGATCGAGCGCGATGGCTTTTCCGATGCCCTGATCCTGGAGCGCGCCTGCCGCGAGGCCGGCTTGCCGTCGCCGATGGCGCCGCTCTCGGGTACGCGCCGCAAGCGCTCGGTGTTTGCCCTGGCCCGCCGCGACGGCTGGCTGTTCGGCCGCAGCCGCAAGCGCTCGCCCAGCGAACCGTTGGGCCAGCTGGTGCGCTCGCTGGAAGGCGACCCCGAGCGCGACGTGCAGATCGTGCCCGTGTCCATCTATGTCGGTCGCGCGCCCACCCGCGAGTCGGGCTGGTTCAGCGTGCTGTTTTCGGAAAACTGGGTCGTCGTCGGCCGTTTCCGCCGCATGCTGGCGCTGCTGCTCAATGGCCGCGACACCGTGGTGCATTTCTCCACCCCGGTATCGCTGCGCACGGTAGTCAACGAAGCGGGCGAGATCCGACCGGAACGCCTCACCCGCAAGATCGCCCGCGTGCTGCGCACGCACTTCCGCCGCATCCGCGCGGCGGTGATCGGCCCCGACCTGTCGCATCGCCGTACCGTGGTCGATTCGGTGTTGAATGCCGAGCCCGTGCGCGCCGCCATCGCCGCCACGGCCGCGAAGGAAAACATCAGCCAGGCCAAGGCGTGGCGTCGTGCGCACGACCTGGTGATGGAGATTGCCGCCGACTATTCGCACCCGGTGGTGCGTTCGGCTTCGTTCCTGCTCTCCAATTTCTGGAACAAGCTGTACGACGGCATCGCCATGCACCACTTCGAAAAGGCCCGCGCTGCCGCGCCGGGTCACGAAGTGGTCTATGTGCCCTGCCATCGCAGCCATGCCGACTATCTGCTGATGTCCTATCAGCTGCATATGTCCGGCGTGGTGGTACCGCATATCGCGGCGGGCGTGAACCTCAACCTGCCGGTGATCGGACCGATCCTGCGGCGCGGCGGCGCGTTCTTCCTGCGCCGCAGCTTCAAGGGCAATGCGCTGTATTCGGTGGTGTTCAATGAATACGTGGCGCAGCTGATCGATCGCGGCGTACCGATGGAGTACTTCATCGAAGGCGGCCGCTCGCGCACGGGCCGCCTGCTGGCGCCGCGCGCGGGCATGCTGGCGATGACGGTGCGTGCCTTCCTGCGCGCGCCGCGCCGCCCGGTGTTGTTCCAGCCTGTATACATCGGCTACGAGAAGCTGATGGAGGGCAAGAGCTATATCGGCGAACTCTCCGGCAAGCCCAAGGAGAAGGAATCGCTGATCGGCCTGCTGCGCGGACTCAAGGTGCTGCGCCAGCGCTATGGTCACGTCGCGCTGAATTTCGGCGAGCCGATCGAGCTTAACCCCATGCTCGACGCCGCCAGCCCCGACTGGCGCACCGACGATCCCGACGCCAAGCCCGAATGGCTGGGCCGCGTGGTGGACGACCTGGCCGACAAGATCCAGATCAACATCAACCGCGCCGCGGACATGAACCCCATCAACCTGCTGGCGCTGGCGCTGCTCGCCACGCCCAAGCACGCGATGGCGGAAAACGACCTGCTTGCACAGCTGGAACTGATGAAGGGGCTGCTGGAAGAGTTGCCTTATTCAGACCGCATGACGCTCACCGCGATGGACCCGGCTGGCATCATCGCCTACGGCGAACAGATGGGCTGGATCCGCCGCGTGCGCCATCCGCTGGGCGACGTGCTGGTGACCGAAGACGAGCAGGCGGTGTTGCTGAGCTATTTCCGCAACAACGTGCTGCACCTCACGGCCACGGCGGCGTGGGTGGCTTCGTGCTTCCTCAACAATCGCCGCATGTCGCGCGCCTCGGTGCTGCGCCTGGGCCGCATCATTTATCCGTTCATCCAGGGCGAGCTGTTCCTGCCGTGGGATGCCGACGGTTTCTGCGCGCAGCTGCAGGCCACCATCGATTTCTTCGTGCGCCGCGGGCTGCTCGAAGCGACCGGCGACGGCCGCGTGCTCGAGCGCGGCCCGGGCCAGGACGATGCGGCGTTCCAGCTCAAGATCATTGCGCGCAGCCTGATCCAGGCGTTCGAGCGCTACTACATCACCATCGCCGCGCTGGTGAAGAACGGGCCGCATACGCTCTCTTCGGCCGAGCTTGAGAACGCCTGCACGCTCACCGCCCAGCGCCTGAGCATGCTCAACGAATTGTCGGCGCCGGAGTTCTTCGACAAGGCGCTGTTCCGCGGCTTCATCCAGAAGCTGCGCGAGAACCGCATCGTGTGGACTGACGACGCCGGCAAGCTCGACTACGACACCGCGCTTGAGGGCATGGTGCGCGATGCCCGCGTGATCCTTTCCCGCGAGGTACGCCACTCCATCCTCAAGATCACCCCGGGCGGCGACGGCGAGAAGGATGCATCGCCCGAAAAGCCGCTGCCCGCCGATGCCACCAGCGAGGCACTGCACGAACGCCATGTGGCGGCGGAGCAGCATGAACATGCGCCGGTCGAGGCGACGGTGGTGGAAACGGCGACGGTGGAAGAGAGCGCGAACGGCGATACGCCGTCGAAGGACTGAGGCGGCATCGCTGCCACCTCCTATCGTCATCCCGGCGCACCCCAAGTGAGGGGGGATGACGGCTTCCATTGCGGCCACATCGCAAGATCCAGCAGGACGAACCGACCCACGCATCGCGACCCCATATAGGTAGTTCGTCATGGGTCGGCCGCCCCGGTCTCACCCTAAGATGAGCGCTTCACCCGGGGAGCTCATCATGACCACACGCGTTGCCTTCGCCATCGCTGCAGCCCTTGCGCTGCCCACCGCCATTGCGGCCGAACCCGCGCAGTCTCCGCCGGACGTCACCGTGCTGCAGTGTGCGCACCTGGTCGACACCGCCGCGGGCAAGCTGCTGGGCGAAACCACGCTGGTGATCGAAGGCAAGCAGGTCAAGGAGATCAAGTCCGGCTTCGTCGACTACAGCTCCTACGCCAATGCCGCCAAGACCTCGGGCGCGAGCTTTCGCTTTGAGAAGTTCATCAACGGCACCTGCCTGCCCGGCCTGATCGACGCACACACGCATCTCACCAGCGAAACGAGCCCCTCCGGTTACACCGATCAGTTCCGCTGGAATATTTCCGACTACGCGATCCGCTCGACCGTTTACGCGCGTCGCACGCTGATGGCCGGCTTTACCGCGGTGCGCAATCTCGGCGACGCGGGCAACGAATCCATTTCGCTGCGCAATGCCATCAATGCCGGCATCGTGCCGGGTCCGCGCATCTTCACCGCCGGCCGGCCGATCGGCAGCACCGGCGGCCATGCCGACCCCACCGACGGCTATCGCATGGACCTGGCCGGCAATCCCGGCCCCAAGGACGGCATCATCAACAGCGCCGACGACGCCTATAAGGCCGTGCGCCAGCACTACAAGGATGGCGTGGACGTCATCAAGATCATGCCCTCGGGCGGCGTGCTCGACGAAAGCAGCAGCGCCGACAACGCGCAGATGACCATCGAAGAGATCAAGGCTGTGGTCACCGCCGCTCACGACTACGGCTTCACCGTGGCCGCGCACGCGCACGGCGCCGAAGCGATCCGCCGCGCGGTGTTGGCCGGCGTCGATTCGATCGAGCACGGCACCTTCATGAACGATGAAGATATGAAGCTGATGAAGGAACACGGCACCTGGTACGTGCCCACCATCATCGCCGGCAAGTACGTGCAGGAAATGGCCGCCAAACCCGGCTACTACCCGCCGCAAGTCGCCGCCAAGGCGCTGCAGGTGGGCCCGATCATCCAGACCACCGCCGGCAAGGCCTACAAGGCCGGCGTGAAGATCGCCTTCGGCACGGATGCCGCCGTCTATCCGCACGGCCAGAACGCCAAGGAGTTCCAATACATGGTGCAAGCCGGCATGCCGCCGATGTTCGTGCTGCAAGCCGCCACCACCCATGCCGCCGAACTGCTGCACAAACAGAACGAACTGGGCCAGATCGCCGTGGGCCGCATGGCCGACATCATTGCCGTGCCGGGCAACCCGATCGAAGACATCACTGTGATGCAGAAGGTGAACTTCGTGATGAAGGGTGGCGTGGTTTACAAAGAGGATGGGAAGGAAGCGGTGAACTGAGTTTGCCTAGTCCCTTCTCCGTCTAGCGTCGTTGCTTATCTGTGGGAGCGCACCCTGTGCGCGACTGCCACGCCTGGGTGTGCTGCTCCGTAGGCTTGTCGCGCACAGGGTGCGCTCCCACAAAGAGCCAACCGGCAGCTTTGATCCGACGCCCAGGCTGGCACCCTCCTTGTAGGAG
>NZ_JBFTRY010000116.1:0-11308 GCF_056399745.1 Dyella sp. 01N36 | reverse complement strand
TGTCGCGCACAGGGTGCGCTCCCACAGGGGGGCGTTCTACACTTGGCGCCTGCTTTTCAGGACCATCCGATGCCTTTCCCGTCGTTGCGAACCCTTGCCTGCGGGCTGCTGTTGCTGAGCGCCCACGCCGCCTTCGCCCAGACACCGCACACCGTGCAGCTGCAGGACCTCACCTGGACCGAAATTCGCGATCAGGTCCAGGCCGGCAAGACCACCATCATCATTCCCATCGGCGGCACCGAGCAGAGTGGCCCGTACATCGCCGTGGGCAAGCACAACGCACGTGCAGCTTTCCTCTCGCAGAAGATCGCCGAACGTCTGGGCAATGCGCTGGTGGCGCCCGTGGTGACCTACGTGCCCGAAGGTGGCACCGCGCCACCCAGTTCGCATATGCGTTTCCCCGGCACCATCACCATCCCCGATGCCGTGTTCGAGCAGATGCTGGAATCGGCCGCGCAAAGCTTTGCCGTGCATGGCTTCCGCAACATCGTCCTGCTGGGCGACCACGGCGGCTATCTGAAGGATCTGGACCGCGTCGCCGCCAGGTTGAACAAAGCCTGGGGCGGCAAGGCGCGCGTCATCGTGCCGCCGGAGTACTACGCCACCTCATCGGAGGGTTTCAACCAGATCCTTCGCCAGCACGGCATCAAGGATGACGAGATCGGCACGCACGCCGGTTTGGCCGATACGTCCCTGCAGCTTGCCGTGGCCCCGCAGATGGTGCGCCTTGGCCAGTTGCAGGATGGCCCCAAGCTGGGCGCCGCCGATGGCGTGTATGGCGGCGACCCGCGCCGCTCCGCGGCTGACCTCGGTCAGCTGGGCGTGAATGCTATTGTGGTAAATACAGTGAATGCCTTGCGTCGCGACACGCAGGCGCACTGACCTCCCCGARTCACCCGACCTAAGTTGTGAGCCATGGCCATCGCTAAATCCCTGCGTTCCTCCCGTCTGTTCCGCCTCGCACCGTTGGCGCTTGCCGCTGCGTGCCTGGCCGGCACTGCCCTGGCGGCTTCGTCCGTCACCACCGTCCCTGGCATGCCGCCGGTGGTGAACGCCGCCAACATGTACAGCGAAGCGGGGCTCAATCACCTCAGCGCCGCCGTGAAGAACGACCCGGCGCGCATCTACGTGCCCAACCTGCGTTCGAACGATGTCTACGTGATCGATCCGGCCACCTACAAGGTGGTGGACAAGTTCAAAGTGGGCGAGGGCCCGCAGCACGTCGTGCCGTCGTGGGATCTGCGCACGCTGTGGGTCACCAACAATGCCGAGCGCAAGAAGACCGGCAGCCTCACGCCGATCGACGCAGCCACCGGCAAGCCGGGCACGGCGGTGCCGGTGGACGATCCGTACAACATGTACTTCACGCCGGACGGCAAGGAAGCGATCGTCGTTGCCGAAGCGTTCGCGCGCCTGGATTTCCGCGATGCTCACAGCATGAAAGAGCATTCCAGCCTCAGCGCGCCGGACTGCAAGGGCATCAACCACGCCGACTTCGCCATCGACGGCAGCTATGCCATCTTCACCTGCGAGTTCACCGGCAAGCTGGTGAAGATCGACATGGTCAACCGCAAGGTGCTCGGTTACCTGGACCTGTCCAAGAAGGGCATGCCGCAGGACATCCGCTCGTCCCCGGACGGCAAGACCTTCTACGTCGCCGACATGATGGCCGATGGCGTGTACCTGATCGACGGCGCCAGCTTCAAGCAGGTGGGCTTCGTCAAGACCGGCGTGGGCACGCATGGCCTGTACCCGAGCCGCGACGGCACCAAGCTGTATGTCGCCAACCGCGGCTCCAACAAGGTGCACGGTCCGCGCGGCGGCAAGGGCAGCGTGTCGGTGATCGACTTCGCCTCGCAGAAGGTGGTGGCCAACTGGCCGATCCCCGGTGGCGGCAGCCCGGACATGGGCAATGTGAGCGCCGATGGCAAGACGCTCTGGCTGTCGGGTCGCTTCGACGACGAGGTCTATGCGATCGACACCGCCACGGGCCAGATCCGCAAGATCAAGGTGGGCCAGGAGCCGCACGGTCTCGCCGTATGGCCGCAGCCGGGCCGTTACTCGCTGGGCCACACGGGCATCATGCGCTGAGCATGAGCGCGCTGGCATAGGCGCGCGATCCCGCTGCTGTCCTTCAACCGCAGCGGGAGTCGATTGACCGCGCGGACGCTGATGCTGCGTTCCACGCCTGTCTCCCGTCGTTGTTGACCGCACCGGCCTGAAAAAAGTCAGGCCGGTGCAAGCACTTGCGTCAAACACGGCGAGTTTCCAACTGTCATGCGGCTGTTATCGCCTTTTCTGAATGCCACTGTTAAATTGTGACGTAGAGCACGTTTTGGCATGCGATTCAGGGAGTGGGCATGAAGGGGAAGCAGTGGCTCGAACGGCTTTTATGCCGTGTTTTCAAGCATCAATGGGCTCGGCCGGAACCCGGTCGCCGCGAATGCAGCCGCTGCGGTCGCGTCGAGGAGCGCAACTGGCGAATGGGCTGAGACGTCGGTCGGCCTCACTGGCAATTGGGGACAGCGTCCCCAATATCGGGGCTTCCCGCATGAGGAAGCCCCATGATTCCGTTCTCCGTCCTCGATCTGGCACCGGTCACCGAAGGCAGCGATACCACCCAGGCCTTTGCCAACACGCTGGATCTGGCCCGTCGCGCCGAGGCGCTTGGCTACCACCGCTATTGGCTGGCCGAGCACCACAACATGCCAGGCATCGCCAGCGCGGCCACCGCCGTGTTGATCGGTCACGTGGCGGGTGGGACCTCGACCATACGTGTCGGCGCGGGTGGCATCATGTTGCCCAACCATGCGCCGCTCCAGGTGGCTGAGCAGTTCGGCACCTTGGCGTCGCTCTATCCGGGACGCATCGATCTTGGCTTGGGACGCGCGCCTGGAACCGACCACGCCACGGCACGGGCGCTACGGCGCTATTTCGACAGCGCCGAGCAGTTCCCGCAGGACGTGGCTGAATTGCTGGCGTATTTCGAGCCGGCGACACCCCATCAGCCCGTGCGCGCCGTGCCCGGTGCCGGCATCAATGTGCCGGTGTGGCTGCTGGGCTCGAGCTTGTTCAGCGCCCGCCTGTCGGCTGCGATGGGTTTGCCGTTCGCCTTCGCCTCGCACTTTGCGCCGGACGCGATGGACGAAGCGCTGGCCCTGTATCGCCGCGATTTCCGTCCCTCGGCGCGCCTGGCCGCGCCGTACGCGATGCTCGGCGTGAATATCGTCGCGGCGGAAAGCGACCAGGAAGCGAAGCGTCTGTTCACTACCCAGCAGCAGAGTTTCGTCAACCTGCGTCGTGGCCGCCCGAGCCTGATCCCGCCGCCGATCGACAATATCGAAGACTTCTGGACGCCCACCGAAAAATTCGGCGTGGAGCATGCGCTCGCTTGCGCGGTGATCGGCAGCGCCGAGACGGTGAAGCAGGGCATCGAATCGTTTGTCGAACGCCATCGCCCGGACGAGCTGATGATCACCGCGAACGTGTTCGATCACGAGGCGCGTTGCCGCTCGTACGCCATCGTGGCCGATGTAAAGCAACGTCTGTCGAGCTGACGCCGCCGATCAGGCCGGCGCGAAACTCCTGCGCAGATCCTGCTGGCAACGCGCCAGCAGCTGCGCGGGAAACGCGGCCACCGGGTCCTCGCTGTAACCAGCCTCGCTGTCGAGCAGGCCTTGTTCGGCGAGGAGCTGGTTCATGGCCAGGCGCTGGGAGACGTAGAGCACGCGACTCATTGGCAGCGTGAGCGCGGCATGGCCGTGCTCGCAATGTTCCACCAGCGCTTCCTGCACGGGCGGCGGCAGATCCCAATGCTGGCCTGCCTGCACGGTGAGTTCGGCGGCGAGCTGCACGCAGCCATCGATGAAGGCCGTTGAGCTGGCGGGCAGTTCGCTGTTCTGCAATTCCTTATCCAGCAAACGCGCCACGGCGCCCAGGCCGCTATAGCCGACCAGGGCCACCAGATAGGCTTCGAACGCGTCGCACTGGCCCTTGCTGAGATACACCGCCGCGTGCGCGCAGCGTTCGGCGTGATCCCATAGACGCTGGCCCACGATCTGCCCGTTGGCACCGGCGCTGGCCATCAGGATGGGCTTCATCACGTAAGACGTCACCACGTGGCGCAGGCCGATCTGGCCGAGCAGCACGACCGCGTGCTGCAGACTGCCCACCGGATGGGCGGTGCGATAGGTGACGCTGCCGGTGACGCGCATGACTTCGCCCACCAGCACCGGATCGCGTTTGATCAGGTCGGCCAGCTGGGCGCCGCTGAGTTTGTCGTTCTTCATGGCGCGCATCAGCTGCGGCAGCACCGTTGGCATGCGCGGCAGACTGCGTACGTCGAAGCGGCCGTTCTCGCACTGGTCCTTCAGGCGCTGGAGAACGGCCTGTTCGCGCGGCTTGTTGGCGCTGTCGCCGGCGTTGACCGGCTGGTTGAGGATGAAGCGGAAAAAACGCTCGGCGAGCTCATCGCCCGAGACCATCCCGTGGGGCAGGCTGGTTTCCACCGGGAGTTCCGGCTCGGGCGCAGCCGGCCGCGTCGCTGCTGGTTCTGCCGCGCGCTCACGCCCGAATACCCGCCACCAGTTCCCCATCATCGTGCTGCCAGCTCCCCTGTGTGGCCCCCGCTACGCTGGGGGTATCGGCAGCTGGCGGAAAAAATGTAGTGCGACTGTGCCGCGCTGCGACGCTCTGCTCAGTTATCGGCAGCAGGGGGCAAATGCTTGATCCATGCCGCCGCCCCGAGTCCGGCGCGGCGGCCGCTGGCAAAGCAGGCGGTGAGCAGGTAGCCGCCGGTGGGCGCCTCCCAGTCGAGCATTTCGCCGGCGCAGAACACGCCGGGCAGGGCGGCGARCATCAGCTGCGGATCCAGCGCTTCCAGCCGCACGCCGCCGCCGCTGCTGATGGCTTCTTCGATGGGACGGGCGCGGGTGAGTCGCAGCGGCAGGCGCTTGATGCTGCGGGCCAGCGTGTCGACATCGTGGAATTGCTGCCGGTCGAGCACCTCGTGCAGCAGCGCGGCCTTCACCCCGGTGAGCCCGGTCTGGCGACGCAGGTGGTCGCTCATGGAGTGTTTGCCGCGCGGCTTGGCCAGATCGGCGCGCAGGCGATCGAGCGTGCGATCGGGTGCAAGATCGAGTTCGATGGTGATGGGGCCGTGCGCGGCGATGGCGTCGCGGATCAAGGCGGAAAAAGCATAGATCAGGCTGCCTTCGATGCCGTGGGCGGTGATCACGCATTCGCCCTGGCGCGCGTGCTCGCGGCCATGCTCATCGCGCAGATGGATCACTACCGGCTTGAGCGGTGCGCCGGCATGACGACCGGCGATATGTTCGCTCCAGGCGATATCGAAGCCGCAGTTGGAAGGCACCAAGGGCGATACATCGACACCGCGGGCAAGCAACGGCGACTGCCATGCACCCTCMGAACCCAGTTCCGGCCAGCTGCCGCCGCCCATGGCAAGCACCGCTGCATCGGCGCGCACCGCATGTTCGCCATCGGGCGTGGCGAWGCGCAGCAAGCCGTCGTCCGTCCAGCCTAGCCATCGGCGGTGCACATGAAAGCGCACGCCATCCTCGCGCAGGCGGCGTACCCAGCCGCGCAGCAGAGGTGCGGCTTTCAGATCGCTGGGAAACACGCGACCGGACGTGCCAACAAAGGTCTCCACGCCCAGCTGGCGTGCCCAGGCGCGCAAGTCGTCCGCATCGAAATCCTCAAGCCATGCCCCCACTTCTCGCGCACGCTTGCCGTAACGCTGCACGAAATCCGGCTTGGCTTCGCCGTGCGTGAGGTTCATGCCGCCCTTGCCGGCGATGAGGAACTTGCGTCCCACCGAGCCCTTGGCGTCGAACACATCCACCGCCACGCCCGCCGCGTGCGCCGCTTCCGCCGCCATCAGGCCGGCAGGGCCTCCGCCGATGACGGCGAGGCGAACGTGGGTGGGCGTGCTGGACATGGCGGGGCGGATGGCGGGTGGTCGGGCATTGTACAGCCAGGCCAACCGCACCCTTGTAGGAGCGCACTTGTGCGCGACCGGGCGGGCGGAAAGGTGGCGTCGCTCACGCGACGCGGTCGCGCACAAGTGCGCTCCTACAAGGTCAGTCGCCCTTGCCGAGCAGCGGCCTCAACAAATCCAGCGGCAGCGGAAACACAATAGTCGAGGCCTTGCCGCTATTGGACATGTCCGACATGGTCTGCATGTAGCGCAGCTGCAGCGCCTGCGGTTGCTGCGAAAGCATCGCCGCGGCATCGCGCAGTTTTTCGGCCGCCTGCAATTCGCCCTCTGCGTGGATCACCTTGGCGCGGCGCTCGCGTTCCGCTTCCGCCTGGCGGGCAATCGCGCGAACCATGGTCTCGTTGAGATCCACATCCTTGATCTCGACATTGCTGACCTTGATGCCCCAGGGATCGGTGGCTTCGTCCAGGATCTGCTGCAGGCTGTGGTTGATCGAATCACGCTGCGAGAGGATGTCGTCCAGCTCGTGCTGGCCCAGCACCGAGCGCAGACGCGTCTGCGCCAGCTGGCTGGTGGCCTGGAAGAAATCCGCCACCTGCAGCATCGCCTTGTCCGGTTCCACCACGCGGAAGTACACCACTGCATTGACACGCACCGAGACGTTGTCGCGGGAGATCACGTCCTGCGGCGGCACGTCCATCACGGTGACGCGCAAATCCACCCGCATCATGCGCTGGACGATGGGAATCAGGATCACCAGTCCCGGCCCCTTGGTGCCGGTGTAGCGGCCCAGCGTGAGCACTACGCCGCGTTGGTATTCGGGCAGCACCTTGATCGAAAGGAACAGCATCGCCACAGCCCAGATCACGATCACGCCGACGAAACCAAACATGAGCCTCTCCTTTGTTGCCGATGTCAGGCGCGGGTGATGCGCAACAGCAAGCCGTCGCGCCCCACCACGCGGATACGTGAGCCGGCCGGCAGCGGGGCGTCGCCATGCACGCGCCATTGCTCGCCGCCGATGCGCGCCCAGCCATCGCCTGCCGCGTCGAGCGGCTCGGTCAATTCGCCGGTGCTGAGCAGCATGCGTTCGTCGCCATTGAACTTGCGTGTGTGGCGGGCGCGCGCGACGAGGCGCAACAAGAGCGCCAGCACCACCACGCCAGCCAGCGCCATGCCGGCGATCACGCCCAGGTTCACGGCGTAACCGGGCACACCGGCATCGAACAGCATGATCGAGCCGATGACGAAGGAGAGCACGCCGCCGATGCCGATGGCGCCCACCGATGGCATCAAGGCTTCCGCCAGCACTAGGCACACGCCGAGCATCATCAGGGCGAGTCCGGCGTAGTTCACCGGCAATAGCTGCAAGGCATATAACCCGACCAGCAGGCAGATGGCCCCGGCCACGCCCGGCAGCAGTACGCCCGGATGGAAGGCCTCGAGCACCAGGCCATAGATGCCGGCGAGCAGCAGCAGATAGGCGATGGTGGGATGGGTGACCAGCCCCAACAGATGCGTGCGCCAGTTCGGCGCATAGTCGCGCAAGGGCAGCCCCGCCAGATGCAGCGTGACATCCTGGCCATCGACGTGCACGCGACGCCCTTCGAGGCGCGCGAGCAGCGATGAAGCATCGGGCGCCACCAGATCCACCACATGCTTCTGCAGGGCTTCGTCGGCGGTCAGCGTGGCCGCGCCTTGCACGGCCTTGCTGGCCCAGTCGGCATTACGGCCGTTGAGCTGCGCCAGCGATCGGATGAAGGCATTGGCGTCGTTGATCACCTTGTTGGATTCCGCATCGGCGCCCGTCAGTGGCGCTGCGTCCGGTGCGGATGTCGCCGGCGACGGCAGCGGAAGCTTGCCGCTGCCGTCCAGCGATACCGGCGTGGCCGCACCCAGATGCGTGCCGGGCGCCATCGCGGCGATGGGGCAGGCATAGAGGATATAGGTTCCTGCCGATGCGGCGCGGGCACCGCCCGGTGCCACGTAACCAATTACCGGAAGAGGGGAGGCAAGAATGCTGGCAACGATCTGCCGCATCGAATCGGACAGGCCACCCGGGGTGTCCAGTTGCATCAGCACTGCCGTTGCGCCGTCGCGCCTGGCGTGTTGAAGAGAGGTGTCTACGTATTCCGCGGCGGCGGGGCCGATCGGGCCGTTGAGTTCGATGCGCGCCACGAAACCGTCGGAACGCGCCGAGCCACCGGCGGCATCGCCGGCAAGCGTGGTTGAGGCCAGCATCGCGGCACATAGCACACTGGCCGCTGTCTTCAGCCATGGTGTCACGCACGGTCTCCCGTTTGGCGATATCACACTGCGCCAGCGGGTGTTGTCTGGGTGTGAGATAAGCGGGAGGTTTTGCTTGGCCCGCTTGGGTCAGCTAAACGCGGGCTGCCCGTCCGGGTTCAGCAGGCCGTGTTCCACCAGCCACTGCCGGGCATTGGCGGCATCCTCGCCGAACCAGGCCTGGGCCGAGCCGAGCCGGAACGTATAGCCCCAGGCATTCATATCGTCCATCAGGCGCTCGCGGCCCACGCCGGGCAGTTCATCCGCCAGCACGATCTGCAGGTAGCAGGTGGCGTCTTCCTCGGCTACGGAATCGGTGGCGTCGGTATGCACCTCGCTGCGGCGCTCAGGCGGCAGCACGATCAGGTGACCGGCTTCATGCAGCAACGAATGCACGGGGGTGTCATCGCGTGCGTAGACCGTCGTGCCGATGATGCCAGCTTCCTCATCGCCCCAGAAACTGCCGGGGATGGGCGTGCCGATATCGACGCGCTGCAGGGCAAGCCCGTAACGCGCAAGCAAGCGCGCAGGCGCATCGAAGCCGATCTCGGCTAGGCGCATCACGCTGGCTTCGTCAGGAGGAGAGGTGGGAACTGGCATGAGGAAAGAGTCGCCGTGGTTCAGCGGCGACGCACATCGCGAAGTGCGTGGCGCGGCAGTGCCGCGCCACGATCTCAGATGGACTTGGCTGGCGTGTTCTCGGGCAGCGCCACGGAGAGCTCGAGGATCTCGTGTCCGCTGTCGCGCTCGACATTGATGTTGATGGCGTCGAGGTCGACGTGGACGTATTTCTTGATCACTTCGAGCAGCTCGTTGCGCAGCAACGGCAGGTAGTCGGGAGCGCCACGGGTGGAGCGCTCCTGAGCCACGATGATGCGAAGACGCTCCTTGGCGAGTCCAGCGGTGGGTTCCGGCTTGCGCTTCAGGAAATCAAGAATACCCATGCCGATCAGCCTCCGAATACGCGCTGGAAGAAGCCCTTCTTCGGCACCTCGAGGAAGCGCAGGGCACGTTCTTCACCAAGGATGCGGGCAACCGTGTCGCTGTATGCCTGGCCGGCAAACGAGTTGTCGTCCAGGATCACCGGCACGCCGGCGTTGGAGGCGGCCAGCACGTTTTCCGATTCGGGAATCACGCCCACCACGTTGATGCCGAGGATTTCCTCGACGTCCTTCACGCTGAGCATTTCGCCCACGGCCACGCGGGCCGGGTTGTAGCGCGTCAGCAGCAGGTGCTGCTTGATCGCGCCGTCGCCGCGTTCGGCGCGGCGCGTCTTGCTGGCGAGCAGGCCCAGGATGCGATCGGAATCGCGTACCGAGGACACTTCCGGGTTCACCACCACGACGGCGTGATCGGCGAAATACATCGCCAGGTGCGCACCCTTTTCGATGCCGGCCGGCGAATCGCACACGACGTAATCGAAGCCTTCCTTGCCCAGGTCTTCGAGCACTTTCTCGACGCCTTCCTGGGTCAGCGCGTCCTTGTCGCGCGTCTGGCTGGCGGCAAGCACGTAGAGGGTCTCGTAGCGCTTGTCCTTGATCAGCGCCTGCTTGAGCGTGGCTTCGCCGTGCACGACGTTGACGAAGTCGTACACCACGCGCCGCTCGCAGCCCATGATGAGGTCGAGGTTGCGCAGGCCGACGTCGAAATCGATCACCGCGACTTTCTTGCCGGCCATGGCGAGGCCCGTGGCAAGCGAGGCACTGGTCGTGGTTTTGCCCACGCCACCCTTGCCCGAGGTGACAACGATAATCTCAGCAGTCAAGGCTCATCTCCGCATGGTTCTTTGTAGTTGTAATGACTGATCGTCAAAGCTTAGCGATCAGCAATTTTTCCCCTTCGAGCCAGCATCGCACAGACTGGCCTTCGAGGTCTTTTGGAATTTGTTCAAACACGCGGTAGTGACCGGCGATGGCCACCAGCTCCGCGCGGAAGTCTGAAATGTATATGCGCGCTTTCTCATCGCCCTGTGCGCCGGCCATCGCACGACCGCGCAAACTGCCGTAGATATGGATGCTGCCGTCGGCAATCACCTCGGCAGCATTGGCGATGGCGCCGGTGACGACCAGATCGCGATCGCGCGCATACACCTGCTGGCCAGAGCGCACGGTGCCTTCGTAGTGCTGCGCACCGGCGTTGGTGACCGGCGCAGCAGGCTCGGCTTCCTGTCGCACAGGCTCCGTGCGACGCACGGGTTCGGCAGCGGCGGCAGGCGGTGCCGGCGGTGCGATGCTGCCGCCGTCGGCGGGCTCATAGGCGGCGCGGAACTTGGCGATCAGCGGCAAGCCCATGCGCTGGGAGAGCGCATCGACTTCGCTGGTGCCATAGGCCAGGCCCACGGGCAGCATGCCGGCGCTGCGCACGGCTTCGAGCAGCGCGTCGACCGTGCCGTCGTCGGGCAGGTTCATCAGGTGACTGAGGTCCAGCACCACGGCGGCGCGGGCAAACAGCTGGGGTGCGGCGCGAACGCGGCGTTCCAGCTCTTCGCACAGCGCCGCTGCGTCCACGCGCTTGATGCGCACGTTGGCGATGCCGACCTGGCCGAAGCGCAGGTCACAGGCGTCTTGTTGATCCATCTTTGCATTCACTGGCGGCGCTCTCCCGCGAGGCGGCGCCGGGTGGTATCGGGGGAGGAGGACGGGTGCTGGCGTTCGGCCAGCCACGGCACATCGGGAAGGCCGTCGTGGTCCAGATAGGTTTCTCGCACGAAGGCGTAGCTGGGCAGGTCCTTGGCGAGCAGGCTCACCTGGGGACCGTCGCTGCCCATGCGCTGCTGGCCCACTTCCTGGAAGCCGTAGGTGCCGTGGAACAGCACCACCACGTCGTCGCGGGGCTCCAGGAACACTTCGCAGGTCAGCAGCGGCACGCGCACTTCCGCATAGCTGGTGACGTCGCAATAGAAAATGCGACCCAGGCCGTGGCGGCGGTAGGCGTTGGCGATGACGATGCGGTCGATATAGGCAAATTGCGGGTAGTGCTCACAGAACCAGCGATAGTTGGGGCTGTCATAGTCCCGACCTTCGCGGAAGGCGACCAGGAAACCGGCAAGATGGCCATCGATTTCGG
>NZ_JBFTRY010000115.1:0-11506 GCF_056399745.1 Dyella sp. 01N36 | reverse complement strand
GTCCGGCGGCACCGAACCCAGGTAGGCGACCTGCAGGATGATGTAGACAACCGTAGCCAGCAGGATCGAGCCGATCACCGCGAACGGGATGCTCTTGCCCGGATTGCGCGCTTCGCCCGCCAGATTCACCGGGCTCTGGAAGCCGTTGAAGCTGAAGACGATGCCGGCGGTGGCCACCGCGGTCAGCACGGCGGCAAAGTCGATGGCGTGCGTATCGCCATTCACGCCCACCGAGAAGTTTTCGCTGTGGAAGCCGCTGGCGATCAGGGCCAGGCCAGTCGCGGCCGGCACCACCAGCTTGAATACGGTGATCAGCGTGTTGGAGCGCGCGAACAGTTTCACGCTCCAGAAGTTGACCAGGAAGTAGATCAACACCAGCACGGCGGCGATATACAGACCGGGCAAGCTCAGTTCGCCATGGCCGTCGGGCATGTGGATGTACAGATCGTGCGCCCACTGCCACGGCCACGAGGCCATGTACTGCACCGAGGCCTCGGCTTCGACCGGGATCACCGAGACGATCGCGATCCAGTTGGCCCACGCACCGATAAAGCCGACCAGCGAACCGTGCGAATAGTGGCTGTAGCGCACCATGCCGCCGGACTCGGGGAACATCGCGCCCAGTTCCGCATAGGTCAGGGCGATGGTCATGATGATGGCGGCGCCAAGCACCCAGGCCCATACCGCACCCGGACCGGCGAGGCCGGCCGCACGCCAGGCGCCAAACAACCAGCCGGAACCGATGATTGAGCCCAGGCCGGTAAGCATCAGGGCGAACGGGCCGACATCGCGGCGCATTGAAGATTGAGACATGCAGGTCCCCAGGGACAGTGGATCGACGGCCGCCTCCCGGGCGACACAAGGGGCGGATGATGACAGACCGGTTGGGGAACTGTCAGCCCGCCGGCCGCCGCGAAACGTGGCGCAACGCAGCACCCAGGTCATTGAATCGACGGCTGAAACGACTAGTCCGGCGGCCGGACGAGGCCCTCCCGGAGCGGATTGGCGGCATTCCCGGCATCCCGGAAATTGGCGTAGGCGGGGCGGACAGCTAGTATCGGGGCTCCCCCCTCGAGGTCGGCGAACCATGATCCGTGCGACGTGGTTGGTGGTGATGGCCGCGGCGGTTGCCGTGCTTTCCATGCCGGCGGGCGCGGCATCGGGCGATGCGACCCGCGACGCGCTGACCAAGCGCGCCCAGGCCGGCGACACTCAGGCGCAGGTAGCGCTGGGGCGCTCTCTGCAGGACGACGGTATCGCGGCCGACAAGGCCGCCGGCACCGAGTGGTATCGCAAGGCGGCCCTTGCTGGCAGTGCGGAAGGCGCCTGGATGCTGGGCTCTGCCACCATGGCCGGGGTGGGCGTCGCCCGCGATGTTCCCGCTGCGATCGACTGGATGCGCAAGAGCGTGACCATCGACCAGAACCCCGATCATATGGCTGTGCTCGCCGTGGCGCTGTTGTCCACCGGCGGCATGCCCGAAGCCCTTCAATGGGCGCAAAAGGCCGCCGACAAGGGATCGTCCAAGGGCATGGAAGTGCTGGCGATGGCGCGTCTGTCGGGAGAGATGGGCGTGCCCAAGGACATCGCGCTTGCCGAGAAGCTGTTGAACGCAGCGGCGCAGAAGGGCGATGTAGACGCCGAGCTGTCGCTGGGGCAGTTCTACATCACCGGTCTGTTCGGTCGCCAGGACGTGGCCGCAGGCGTGCGCTGGCTGCAGACGGCTGCCGATGCCGGCAGCGCGAAAGCGGCGGGCACGCTGGCGTATTTCCTGATCACCGGCAAGCAGGGCGTGCCGGTGGATGCCCCGCGCGGCGTGGCGCTGGCGCGCAAGGCGATGGCCGCCAACGAGATGCTCGGCCACTACGCGATGGGCGTGGCTTATGTCTCGGGAGCGGGCGTTGCGGAGAATCCGGCGGAAGGCTGGTACCAGATCTCGCTGGCGCAGCGCATGGACAATCAGCAGCAGTTGAAGAGCGCCGCCGACTATCTGGCCAAGGCCTCGGCCAAGTTGACGCCGGCACAGCTGGCGCAGTTGAAGGCGCGCGTGGATGCGGATGCGGGAGCCGCCACGGCGGCATCGGGTTCGTGATTTAGCTGGTGGAGGCGGTGGGGCGCGCAACGCACGTCCAAGGCTTCCATCTGACTTTCCACGGGCGAAGGGGCGCCAATGTCGGCGCCCACGCTCCGCAATTGCCAACTCAGCACTCGATGACGTTGACCGCCAGACCGCCGCGCGAGGTTTCCTTGTACTTGTCCTTCATGTCGCGACCCGTTTCGCGCATGGTCGCGATCACCTTGTCCAGCGACACGCGGTGCTTGCCGTCGCTCTTGAGCGCCATGCGGCTGGCGTTGATCGCTTTCACCGAGCCCATCGCATTGCGCTCGATGCAGGGAATCTGCACCAGGCCGCCGATCGGGTCGCAGGTGAGGCCAAGATTGTGTTCCATGCCGATTTCAGCGGCATTTTCCACCTGCAGCACGTTGCCGCCGAGCGCAGCGGTGAGGCCGCCGGCTGCCATCGAACAGGCCACGCCCACTTCACCCTGGCAGCCCACTTCGGCGCCGGAGATCGAGGCGTTCTCCTTGTAGAGAATGCCGATGGCGCCGGCGGTCAGCAGGAAATCGACGATGCCGTTCTCGTCCGCCTTCGGAATGAAGCGGTGGTAGTAGTGCAGCACGGCCGGCACGATGCCCGCGGCACCGTTGGTCGGCGCGGTGACGACACGGCCGCCGGCGGCGTTTTCTTCGTTCACAGCGAGCGCATAGAGATTGACCCAGTCGAGGATGGTCAGCGGATCTTTCAGCGCCGCTTCGGGCTGGCTGCGCAATTCCTCGGCCATCGCCGGCGCGCGACGCGCCACCTTCAGGCCGCCAGGCAGCACGCCGGGCGAGCGCAGGCCGCGATTGACGCAATCCTGCATCGCCTTCCAGATCACCAGCAGCCCGGCGCGGGTTTCTGCTTCGCTGCGCCACACCTTCTCGTTTTCCAGCATCAGCTGGGCAATCGTGAGCTGGTGCTTTTCGCACAGCGCCAACAGTTCATCGCCGGTGGAGAACGCATAAGGCTGTTCAGTGGTGTCGGCAACGATGCGGTCTTCGGCCGCTTCATCGTGGTTCACCACGAAACCGCCGCCCACCGAGTAGTAATCGCGCGTGGCCAGCTCGTGGCCTTCGGCGTCGTAGGCGGAGAAGCGCATGCCATTGGTGTGGAACGGCAGCTTCTGGCGCTTGTTGAACACCAGGTCGCGCTTTTCTTCGAATTCGATCTCGTGCTTGCCCAGTACGCGCAGTCGATGGGTGGTGCGGATGCGCTGCAGCGTCTCAGGGATGTGGTCCGGGTCGACCGTATCCGGATGCGCGCCTTCAAAGCCCAGCAGCACGGCCTTGTCCGTGCCATGGCCACGACCGGTCATCGCCAGCGAGCCGTACAGCTCGGCGCGCACGCGCACGACGCGATCGAGCACGCCTTTTTCTTCGAGCCACCGTTCGGCGAACCGCGCTGCGGCGCGCATGGGGCCAACGGTATGCGAGGAGGACGGACCGATGCCGATCTTGAACAGGTCAAATACGCTGACAGCCATGGAGACACGCAAAGTGGGCGGGGAGAACCACCTATTCTACGCGCGCCGCCGGGCGTGCGTTACCGCGCCGCAGCGATGCGACGGTGCGCGGGCGTATGGACTGATTCGTCACATGTCGGAAGGCAGCGTAGCGAGAAGGCGTCCCGCTACGCTGCACCCGTTCAGAACGAGTAGCGGACATTCACCATGTAGCTGCGCGGCGCCGCGTAAAAGCCCTGATCCCAGTACAGGCTCGGGATGTACTTGCGATTGGTCACGTTGTCGAGGTTGAGCGTGGTGCTCCAGTGCTGGCCGAAGTCGTAGCCGGCCATCAGCCCGAGCACGGCATACGAACCCTGCGTGGTGAAGATCTCGCTGCCGTCCAGCGCCACGGCCTGCTGGTCGCGGTAGATGCGATCCTGCCAGCGCAGCGTGCCGCCCACCTTGAAGCCGGGCAGGGCGTCGAAGCGGTAGCTGGTGGCGAGACGGAACATGCGGCGCGGCACATAGGTGCGCACGTTGTTGCCCTGCGGATCGACCAGGCCCAGCTGCGTGTAACCGCCACTGAGCTGCCAGTTGTCGGTGAGCTGGCCGCTCACGTCGAACTCGTAGCCCTTCGAGGTCGCATCAATGCCGGTGTAGTAGTCCTGGTTGGTCGCCAGGTTGTGGCCGGCGTATTCGGCCAGGCCGTCCTGGCGCGAGCGGAACAAGGCAAACGTTGCGTTTAGACGTCCGTCGTACCACTCGCCCTTCACACCCACTTCGAGATTCGCACCCGTGACCGGATCGAGCACCTTGTTGTTGATGTCGAGCGAAGTCTGCGGATTGAACAGCTGTGCATAGCTCGCATACGCCGAGTAGTGCTGTGCAAAGTCGTACACCAGGCCCACAAACGGCGTGGTCTGGGTCTTCTCAAAATTGCTTGGCACGCCGTAGTTGGCGCCGTATTGCTCGATATGCACCAGGCTGGCGCCGGTGATCAGAGTGACCGGGTCGGCCAGGCTCCAGCGCGCGGTGGCGTACATGGTCTTGCGCTTGATGTGAAAGTCGCCGTTGCCATACGACGCATCGAACGGCGGTTCCGGATAATCGCCGGTCCACTCGTTGAGCGGCGGCAGCGGCGTGCCGATGCCTTCGCCATAGCTGGACAGCTGATGCACGTTGTCCTCGGCCCAGTTGGCGCCGAGCACCAGCTGGTGTGTGCGGCCCAGCAGTTCGAACGGACCGGTGGCGTACAGGTCGGCCACGTACTGGCGTTCCTTGCTGGTATACGCGGACGGGTAGGCATACAGGCCCAGGCCGGTCTGCGCGTCGGGTGTGCCGTAGACGTAGAACAGGTTGCTGTCCTCGGCGATGCGGCGATAGTTGAGCGATCCCTTGATGCTCCAGTCGTTGCCCAGCTGCTGGGTGAGTTCGACGAAGGCGCGCGTATCGGCCACATTCCAGCGCGACCAATCGGCCGACGTGCTGGTGCTGCGGTCGTAATCGGTCGGCGTGCCATCGGTGTTGTACAGCGGCAGCGCGCCCCACATGCCGCCGTGGGTTTTGTTCTTCTGGTAAGTGACGCCTGCGGTGAGCAGGGTGCTGCTGCTCAGGTCGGCTTCGACGATGCCGCCGAGCACTTGTTTGCGCAGGTTGTAGCGATCCAGATAACTGTCGGTGTCCTGGCCGGCGGCGATCAGGCGGCCGCGCACGCTGTGCGACTCGTTGAGCGGGCCGGACAGATCCACATCCAGGCGACGGTTGTCCCAGCTCCCCACGGTCAGGCCGACGCTGCCCTGGAAGTCGGCCGTGGGACGCTTGCGCACGAAATTGATCGTGGCCGAGGGATTGCCGGTGAACGACAGCAGGCCGTTCGCGCCGCGCAGCACTTCGACGCTTTGGTATAGCGCCGTATCCAGGTCGCCTTCCTGCTGACCGTTGGCGAACGGCAGGCCGACGCCGTCGACGAGGAAGTTGGTGATGTCGAAACCGCGCGCGCTGTAATAGGTGCGGTCGGTTTCCACCCGTTCCACGTTCACGCCGGTGGTGGTGTCCAGCACCGCATTGATGTTGGTCAGACCGAAGTCCTTCATCTGCTGCTCGGTCACCACGCTGACCGACTGCGGCGTCTCGCGCAGCGACAGCGGCAGGCGCGTGGCGCCCGAGGCGGCCTTGGTGGTGTAGGAGTCGCCATCGCCGGTCACCGTGGCGGTGGTTTGCACGCCTTCCAGATTCTTGACCTTGGTGGTGTCGGACGAATCGGGCACGTCTTCGGCGTGCAAGAGGGGAGCGGACAGAGCTAGCGACAGCGCGAGGAACAGGGCGCGGTGAGGCAACTGGCGTCGCGCGGGCGATGCGAGGGAGGGCATGGGCAGGCCTTGGGTCTTGTTGGTATCGGGAACCCGGGGCGGCGGCAACCCGGTGGGCTCGTGTGGCCCTTGGTGCAAATGATAGGCATTATCATTTACGTTTACCAGTCTCGACCTTGGTCGAGATGCCGCAGGAATCCCTCGCTACCGCCGCTGGCCGGCCCAGAGGGCATCGCGAAAACGCGATGCGCAAGCTATTGTCCCGCCCCTATGCCGATGCGATACGTGCTCTATCAGCGGGACTACTGCCACCTGTGCGATCAGGCGCTGGCCGTGATGGCCCAGGCGCGTGCGCCTGATTTCGACAGCCTATGGGTGGACGACGACGAGGCGCTCGAGCAGCGCTACGGCACGCGCGTGCCGGTGTTGCGTGACAGCCACGATGGGCGGGAGCTGGATTGGCCGTTTGATGCAGCGGCGGTCCAGGCCTTCGTGGATCTTCCCCTGTAGGAGCGCACTCGTGCGCGACCGCGGCCTCTGGCGTTACCGCACCGTGCGAGGTGGCGGTCGCGCACAAGTGCGCTCCTACAACAAAAACGCTGTGCGCTTATTTGGCCGTCAACGCCAGATGCGCGTTGATCTTCACCTCGTTCGCGATCACCGACGTATCGGCGTAATCGCCGGTGCCCACGCCGAAATCAAGGCGCTTCACCGTACCGGTGACATCCATGCTGGCGCCGGTGCCTGCGGGCTTGAACACCACGGTGAGGCTCACCGGCTTGGTCAGGCCGCGCAGCGTCAGGTTGCCATCGGCAACCACCTGCGCGCCGTTCTGGCGGAAGCCGGTGGTGACGAAGTGCGCCTTGGGGAATTTGGCCACGTTGAAGAAATCCGAACCGGGCAGGGCGCCGTCGCGATCCTTGTCGCCCGTCTTCACACTGGCCAGGTCTACTTCCACGTCGAACTTCGACGCGGCGAGTTTGGCCGGGTCGTAGCTGATCGCGGCGGTCCACTGGCCAAACGTGCCATCGAACGACTGCCCCTGGAAACTGCCGCTGAAGGCGAGCTTGCTGGCTGCGGGCTGCACGGCGTAATCGGCGGCGCCGGCCAGGCCGGGCACGGCCAGAGCGAGCAGCAGCGGGGCGAGCTTGAGCGCGTAGCGGTTCATCAGCGTTCTCCTTGAGAGTTCGGGCGCACACGAGCAAAGGGAAGCATGCGCCGCAGAGTGTTGTCGCGATCGATCAGGTGATGCTTGAGCGCACCGGCGATGTGCAGGACCAGCAGCAACACCAGGAACCAGAACAGGTATTCGTGGACGCTGTGCCACAAGCGGCGCGTATCCTGGTTGGCGGCGGTAAGCGCGGGCAGGTTGAACATCTTGAAATACTGCAGCGGCTTGCCGGCGATGGAATTGAACCACCAGCCACTCAGCGGCAGCAGCGCGACCAGCGCGTAAAGCGTCGTATGCACACCATGCGCCACATAGTGCTGCAGGCGCGAGGTGGGCTCATCTCGCGGCGGGCGATTGGCCAGGCGCCACAGCACGCGCAACAGGAACAGCGCCAGCACGGTCAGGCCGATCGACTTGTGCAGGGCGAGCCAATTGATTTTCTGCATGGGGCCATTGGCGAGATCCATGCAAAGGCCGAAGATGCCGTTGCCCAGGATCAGCAGCGCAATGGTCCAGTGAAAGAATTTGGCGACCGATCCCCATTGATGGTCGGTGTTGCGAAAACTCATGGTGATTCCTTGCTATGGGCCTGGTCTTCCTGGATGGCTTCCAGTTCCAGCCACACGCTCACGCCGTGGCCGATGGAATTGGGCGTCGCGGTGATGCCGTAATCGTCTCGATTGAGCATCGCCGTGCCAGAGAAGCCTGCAATCGTATGCATGCCGTAAATCGTCGTGCCGTGCCGGTTGAAGGTGAATGCAATATCCACCGTATGTGTCACGCCACGCAGGGTTAGGTTGCCATGCAGAACGCCGTGCGTGTCGTCCTTGCGCTCCACGGAAGTACTTGCGAAATGCGCATAACGGGACTTTTCCGCGTCCAGATAGGCCGGCTTGAGCACCGCCGCGTTCCATTCGGCGTCGCCCATGTCCAGGCTGGCCAGGTCGATGTCCAGCTCGGTGGCCGATTGCGTCCAGTCGTCGGGATCAAAACGCAACCAGCCTTTCGCTATATGCAGCCGCCCGAACGGACGCGAGAACCCGTTGTGGTCGATGCTGAAAAGGATCTGGCTGTGCGTGGTGTCGTAACTGTACGTGGTCGCTGCAGCCTGCACGGCGGCAAGCGGAGCGCAGGCGCACAGGAGGGCGAGCAGCAGGCGGCTGGAGCGGCATGAGCTTGGCATGCCGGGAAGTCTGGACGATCCGCCGCGGTGGCGCCAGCCGTCGCGCCGGAACGGATTGTTTCCCCACGGCAACGTCGTCGGGGTGGCCCGTCGCGTCGGCCAAAAGCCATGCTCGTTCCTGCGCGGCAGGTCTGGCAAAATCGAAAGATTCCGGGGGAAGTGCATGCTGCCGTCCTTGCTGCTTCGCGTTGTCCTGATCATGGGCGCGTCCACGCTGGTGGCAGTGTGCGTGCCCGCGGCCGCGCAAACCGCGCCGGCGGCAGCAGCGCCTGAGCACGTCAATGCGGCACTGGCGACGCCACAGTTCCGTCGCTTCGGGACGGCCGAAGGCTTGCCGAGCAGCAGTGTCTATACCGTGGTGCAGGCGCCGGATGGTTCGATGTGGTTCGGCACCAAGAGCGGCATTGCGCGCTACGACGGCGTCAACTTCAAGGTGTTCCGCCATGTGGCGGGCGACAGCCAATCCTTGTTCAACAACGGCATCTCCGCGCTGATCTTCGATCGCGCCGGCGGCTTGTGGGCCGCGGGCCTCGAGGCAGGCCTCAACCGCTACGACGATCGCTCGGGCACGTTCCACCACTGGGGTCACGACGCCAACGATCCGGCGAGCCTGGGCAGCGACAAGGCCTGGTCGATCGCCCAGACCGGCGACGGCTCGATCTGGGTGGGCACGGCGCTGGGTCTGGACCGCATGCGCCGCGATGGCCGCGGCTTTGACCACGTGCTGGTGACGGGCAGTGCACCGGAAGCCCTGGGCACGGTGGGCGCGCTCTACGTGGACGCCCACGGCCAGCTATGGGTGGGCAGCGACAACGGCGTCTTCCGTCGCGACCCGGATGGCGAGTTCCATCCGATCGCCATGGCGTCGCCGGAGAAGTCGCTCGACGCATGGCGCATCGAGGGCGACGGCGATGAAATCCGCGTGGCCTCCTCGCACGGCCTGTTCATCATCGGCGCGGACGATGTGGCGCGACAGGTGGGCAGCAGCGAACTGCCCGACACCAATATCCTCAGCAGCGTGCGCGACCGCAGCGGGCGCCTGTGGGTGGGCACGCAGCACGGACTTTTCCTCAAGAAGGCGCACGACGCAAAGATCGAGGCGGTCACTAACCAACCGGTGCTCTACGGCAACCTGCCGGGCACCTGGGTGTGGCAGATCCGTCCCGACAGCGAAGGTGGCCTTTGGATCGCCTTGTTCGATGGCGGCGTGGCCTACCTGGCTCCAGGCTGGGACAGTGTCAGCCGTTTCACGCACATTCCCGATGACGACAACAGCCTGCGCGATTCCGTCGCCTACGCGGTGGCGCGCGGCCGCGATGGTGCGATCTGGGTCGGCGAACGTGGCGGCCGCGTCGATCGACTGTGGCCGGCTACCGGCAGAGTCGAGCACGTGATCTCGGGCCTGCGCGGCGACGTGCTCGGTCTTACCGAAGATGCGCAGTCGCGCCTGTGGGTAACCGTGCAGGGCGCATTGTTCCGCTACGCCGACGGCAAGCTCGATGCCGTCGATGGTTCCAAGCACGGACTCAAGCATCCGCTCGAAGTGGAAGTGGGGCCGGACGGCAAGCTGTATGCGCGCAGCTTCGGCGAAGGGCTGTTCCGGGTCGACCAGGACACGCTGGCGGTGACTTCGGTGTCCGTGCAACCCGCGCAGGAAAAAGCACGCTGGGGCAGCCAGCTCACCCTGAGGAACGGCACGTTCTGGTACGCCAGCGACGGCGGCATGCTGCGCCTGGATCGCAGCTACGATCATTTCGAACCGGTGCCCGGCGTCGACAATCGCCAGGCGGTGGATGCGTTCGACTTCACCGACGATGGCGTGTGGATGGCTCGTCCCGATGGCCTGGAGCATTACCACTACGACGGCGACGGCCTGGTGCTCGATCGCAAGATCGACGCCACCCGCGGATGGCCCTCGGTCAACGTGGTGGACCTGGCTGTCGACCAGCATCAGCGTGTATGGGTATTCGGCCGCGATGGCCTGTGGCGTTTCGATCCCGCCATCGCACAGTTCCGCGAGCTCGGGCTGCAGGATGGCCTGAGCAACGGCGAATTTCTCCGCGGCTTCAGCCGCATGCCCGACGGCATGATTTATTCGCCCACCCTGGGTGGCGTGATGGGCTTCAATCCCAATCGCGCGTCACGTGCCACCGAACCGCCGCGCCTGGCGCTCACCCGCATCAGCGTGCGCCGCGAAGGCGCCGTGCGCGAGCTTCCCGTGCCGGAGTCCGGTCATCTTTCCATCGGTTGGCGCGATTCGGGCCTGATCGTGGACACGCGCGTGTTTTCCTATGTGGATCCCGCCGCGAATCGCTATCGGTTTCGCCTCGCCGGCCTCGACAACACCTGGGTGGATACCGGCGGCCATGGCGAGCGCGACCTCACCGGCCTGCCGCGCGGCGATTACACGCTGGAGGTCATGGCCGCCGGCGCGGACGGCGTGTGGACGCAGCTTGCGCAGCCGCTGCACATCCATGTGCAGGCGCCGCCGTGGGCGCGCTGGTGGGCGTGGTGTGCGTATGTGTTGCTGGCGGCGCTGCTGGCGTGGCTGGCCTTGCAGGCGTGGCGTCGTCGCCTGGCCGAGCGGCACCAGATGCAATTGGCGGAGCAGCGCAGCCGCCTGGCCGAGCAGGCTAGCGCCGCGAAAACGCAGTTCCTCGCCACGCTCAGCCACGAGATCCGCACGCCGATGACGGGCGTGATGGGCATGGCCGAGCTATTGCTGACCACCACGCTCAGCCGCACCCAACGCGACTACGCCGAAGCCATGCAGCGCTCGGGCGGCATGCTGCTCAAGCTGGTCAACGACGCACTCGATCTCGCGCGCATCGAAGCTGGCAAGCTGGAGCTGGACAACGCACCGTTCGACCCGCGCACGCTGATCGACGACGTGGCGAAACTCGAGCTGGGCCAGGCGCGCGCCAAGGGCCTGCGCTTCGAGCTGGACATGCCCGGCGATCTGCCGCCGCGCATGATCGGCGATGCGCTGCGCATCAAGCAGGTCTTGCTCAATCTGGCCAACAACGCCCTGAAGTTCACCGAGCGCGGCGGCGTGACCCTGCGCGTGCGTCGCACCGACGACGGCCTGCGCTTCAGCGTGATCGATACCGGTCCGGGTATTCCCGAGGCGAGCCAGGCACGCTTGTTCGAGCGTTTCGAGCAGGTCATCGGCCCACAGCGCCGCGCAGGCAGYGGCCTGGGCCTGGCGATTTGCCGCGAGCTGGTGGCGATGATGGGTGGCAGCGTCGAACTGGAATCAAAGGTTGCCTTTGGCAGCACCTTCCACGTGCGCCTGCCG